>NZ_JBSEFI010000022.1:0-66296 GCF_053570605.1 Flavobacterium sp. U410 | reverse complement strand
AATTATACCCGTAGTACATTTAGATAGTTAGAAATAAAAGTTGTGTAAATCTAGGGAGGGGCTACCCTTTTCTTATTTATTTTTTCCTTTTAGAAGACAAAAACATATCACAAAATATTTAAACATCAATAATTATCTTTTAAACAATTTATTACCTTTGCACCCGAACTTTTCCATTTAAAGTTCAAAATTATTATTTCTCACTTAAAAGTTATAGCATGCAACTGTACAACACTTTAAGCGCAGAAGAACGTGCCCGTTTAATTGATGAAGCGGGAAAAGAAAGAATCACACTTTCGTTCTATGCGTATGCCAAAATTGAAAACCCACAACAATTTCGCGACGATTTATTTTTAGCTTGGAATCCTTTAGAAGCTCTAGGTCGTATTTATGTTGCTCATGAAGGAATTAATGCCCAAATGAGTGTTCCTGCCGACCAATTTGAAGCGTTCAGAACCACTTTAGAAGAATATGATTTCATGCGTGGCATTCGTTTGAATGTGGCTCGTGAGCAAGACGATCATTCTTTTTTAAAGTTAACCATAAAAGTGCGTCACAAAATTGTTGCCGATGGATTAGATGATGCTACTTTTGATGTAACCAATAAAGGAATTCACTTAAAAGCGAATGAATTCAACCAATTATTAGACGATCCTAATACTATTGTAGTCGATTTTCGTAACCATTACGAAAGTGAAGTCGGTCATTTTAAAGGCGCCATCACACCCGATGTCGATACCTTCCGCGAAAGTTTGCCTATTATTAACGACCAACTAAAAGAATACAAAGAATCTAAAAACTTATTGATGTATTGCACCGGAGGAATTCGTTGCGAAAAAGCTTCAGCTTACTTCAAACATCAAGGTTTTAAAAACGTGTACCAATTAGAAGGTGGTGTTATTGAGTATGCTCGTCAGGTAAAAGCAGAAAACTTAGAAAGTAAATTCATTGGTAAAAATTTCGTTTTCGACAATCGTTTAGGCGAAAGAATTACCGATGATATCATTTCGCAATGTCACCAATGTGGAAAACCTTGCGATACTCATACCAATTGCGCTAACGACGGCTGTCACTTGTTGTTTATTCAATGTGACGAATGTGCTGCCAAAATGGATCATTGTTGTTCTACGGAATGTCAAGAAATCATTCATTTGCCTTTGGTGGAACAAATTAACTTAAGAAAAGGACAAAGCAACAGCAATAAAATTTTCAAAAAAGGAAAATCTGACGCTTTAAAATTCAAACATTCAGGCGCATTATCTGATGTTTCTTTGGCCAAAGCAAAACCAGAAAACGATTTACCAATTCGCCAAAAAATTGCCACTAAAAAAGTTTTGGTGGGTAATGGCGAACATTATTATTCTAAATCGCAAGTCGCTTTATTTACACTTACGAATAAAGAAATCAATACCGGTGATTTACTTTTAATTTCCGGACCGACCACTGGCGAAGTTGAATTTACTTTGGAAAAAATGTTGGTTAACGGAGTTGAAAACACTTTGGCAACAGCCGGTGATAAAATTACTATCGAATTGCCTTTTAAAATCAGAAAATCAGACAAACTATTTAAAATCACTAAGAAATAATGACTTCTACAGGAAAAATAGAATTAATGGCACCTGCTGGTAATTTTGAATCCTTACAGGCAGCTTTAGACAACGGATGTGATTCGGTATATTTTGGTGTTGAGCAATTGAACATGCGTGCTCGTGCTTCCATCAATTTTGTCTTAGAAGATTTACCGGAAATAGCGCGTCGTTGTCAAGAAAAAAACGTTAGAACCTATCTCACTTTAAATACAATTGTTTACGATCACGATTTATCGATTGTAAAAACGCTTTTAAACAAAGCAAAAGAAGCTAATATTACGGCAGTTATTGCATCAGATCAAGCGGTAATTATGACGGCTAGAAGCATTGGCATGGAAGTTCATATTTCTACCCAAGTAAATGTAACCAACATTGAAACGGTGAAGTTTTACGCCATGTTTGCCGATACAATTGTACTTTCTCGCGAATTGAGTTTACGCCAAGTAAAGAAAATTACTGAGCAAATTGAAAAAGAGCAAGTCAAAGGACCAAGTGGTAATTTAGTGGAAATCGAAATTTTCGGTCACGGTGCTTTATGTATGGCAGTTTCCGGAAAATGTTATTTGAGTTTACATTCGCACAATTCTTCTGCAAACCGTGGCGCCTGCAAACAAAATTGTCGTAAAAAATACACGGTTATCGACCAAGAAACAGGTTTCGAAATTGAAATCGATAACGAATACATGATGTCTCCGAAAGATTTATGTACGCTTGATTTCTTAGACCAAGTGATTGATACCGGAATCAAAGTTTTAAAAATTGAAGGTCGCGGTCGCGCTCCGGAATACGTAGCAACCGTTATCAAAACGTATAGAGAGGCTATCGATTCGTATTATGATGGAACATTTTCGCAAGAAAAAGTGGCAGAATGGATGGAAGCGCTAAATACGGTTTACAACAGAGGTTTTTGGAGTGGTTACTATTTAGGTCAAAAATTAGGCGAATGGAGTAAAGACCCTGGAAGTAATGCCACACAAAAGAAAGTGTACATTGGAAAAGGAATGCATTATTTTCCTAAAGCAAGTATTGCCGAATTCAAAATTGAGGCGTACGACCTTAAAAAAGGAGATAAAGTTTTAATTACGGGTCCAACAACGGGTGTACAAGAAATGGTTATCGAAGACATGATGGTTAACGACACTACTTCTGAAAAAGCGACAAAAGGCGACAGCTTAACGTTGAAACTTCCGTTTAGAATACGTTTGTCTGACAAATTATACAAAATTGTGGAAGCCTAATGGTTATTATCACCTTACAGCGAGATAAATGCATTGGTTGCAATTATTGTGTTGAATTTGCGCCCAACCAATTTCAAATGTCTAAAAAAGACGGAAAAACGGTTTTGATGAAATCGGTCAACACCAAAGGATTTCACACACTAAAATCGCCCGATCACACCATTGTAGAAGCTTGTGAATTAGCCGAAAAAGCATGTCCGGTAAATATTATATCGGTTAAAGAAACCTAAAAAAAGAACATACAAACACTTTTAAAAGCCTGTTTTTCATTCTAAAAAACAGGCTTATTTATATACCTCTTAATGTATTTGAATAAAAACCAGCTTCTTTTTCAAAAAAATTATCGTAGTATTTTGGTTTCGATTTTTCAATAGAATACACTCCAAAGAGAAAAGGGGCTTGAACATCAAAATACAAAAAGTCTAGCTTAGAAAAGAATTTCGAATTTGTTCTTAATTTTTCGAATGGTTTATTTAGAAAACTATTGATAAAATTGTAATCGTAGTATTGATATACATGTATAAGTTCATGTGCAAAAGTATCCTTATTATTTATAAATCCGGTGTTCATTACAATTGTTGTTCCTACCGTATAACCTCTGTAATTTAAAGAATGTATCTTCTCACTCGAAAAAACAAACTCACCAGTTGCTACTGTTTTTTCAAATTCAAAATGCGTGGTTGCTACAATATAACTTGTCATCAAAAAAGCAACAGGCATCAATTTATATTTAATTCTTAATTTTTCCTGAGTTGAAAATTCTATTCTGTTAAAAGCAAAAACATTCAAATGAAACTTAGAAAGCAAAGGCTTGTTTAACGTTGCATTTTCCACAAATGAAGTTCCAAGTGAATTTGTTGCTTTGGCTAACCAACTATATGAATAATCTTGTTTAACCGCTATTTCTCCAACACTTATTTTACTTACGTGAATTGTTCCTCCGCCAATAGCTCCTCTCCAAAATCCATTGGCAAAAACTTTTAATGTTTTCTCTTCTTTTCCTTTATTAATCACAGCTCCAAAACCTCCAACTACACCTCCTAATCCTATGTTATACAATGCATATTCTGACTTAGTATTTTGAGATAAAGTAATTTCACATGAGAACAAAAAAACTAAAAAACACAAAATTTTAATTTTTATCTTCATAAAAATGGAAAGAAAAATTGTTACAAAAATATTTTTTGTTAAAAATAGCACTTTTACGTATTGAAAAATGGATTTTAAACGTTATTAAATTTGTATTATCTTTACACACAAAATACACTTTTGACAAGTAGTTCCAATGAAGGAACGATCTATATATACAGAAAACTATGGCATGTAATAATTGTTCCAGCGGATCACAACAAGAAGGTGGTGTTCCAAAAGGATGTAATAATAATGGTTCTTGTGGCACTGGTGGCTGCAATAAATTATCGGTTTTTGATTGGTTATCTAACATGAGTTTACCTCAAGGTCAGGAACCCTTTGACATTGTAGAAGTTCGTTTTAAAAACGGAAGAAAAGACTTTTATAAAAATCCTGAAAAGCTGACGCTTTCTATGGGTGATATTGTTGCAACTGAATCTTCTCCGGGTCACGATGTGGGAATAATTTCCTTAGCAGGCGAATTGGTAAAAGTTCAAATGAAGAAAAAGAAAGTCGCCTTAGACGCTGAACTACCGAAAATTTACCGAAAAGCGACTCAAAAAGATGTCGACATTTGGAGTGAAGCGCGAAATCGTGAAGAACCTGTTCGTATGCGTGCTCGAGAATTAGCTATTGCTTTAAATCTGGAAATGAAAATTTCTGACGTTGAATTCCAAGGCGATGGTTCAAAAGCAACGTTTTATTATACCGCAAATGACCGCGTTGACTTTCGCCAATTAATCAAAGATTTTGCACGTGAGTTTAGCATTCGTATCGAAATGAAACAAGTAGGTTTCCGTCAAGAAGCAGCTCGTTTAGGAGGAATTGGTTCTTGTGGACGCGAATTGTGTTGTTCTACTTGGCTAACCGATTTTAGAAGCGTAAACACTTCTGCAGCGCGTTATCAACAGTTATCACTCAATCCGCAAAAATTAGCCGGACAATGTGGTAAATTAAAATGTTGTTTGAATTACGAATTAGATACGTATTTAGATGCACTAAAAGAATTTCCAGATTTGGACACTAGATTATACACCGAAAAAGGTGCGGCTAACTGCCAAAAAGTAGATATTTTCAAAGAATTAATGTGGTTCTGTTACGAAAATAATCCAGCACACTGGCACGTATTAACGGTTGAACAAGTAAAAGAAATTTTAGCCGTTAATGCAAAACACCAAAAGGTTTCTGCATTGGAAGATTTTGCTGTAGAAGACGATAAACCTATCGAAAACAACTTCCAAAATGTTGTAGGTCAAGATGCATTAAACCGTTTCGACAAACCGAAAAAACGCCCGAATAAAAACAAAAAACGCAAAACTACTGCTGATAACAATGTGGAAAATACTGCAACAAATGCAGGTGCAAATACTAATACTCGCATTGTAAAGCCAAACAAGAATAAGCCAAAACCCAACAACAACGGCAATAGCAATAGCAATAGCAATAATAAACCGAACGCTAATTCGGGAGAAAATGCTACACCTAACAAAAAAAGAAGACCTAACAATAACAACAGACAAAAACCTTCAAACAATAAAAATGCGCCTAAAAAAGACTAGTTATATCCTTTTAGCAAGTGTAGCCACTCTTTTATTTTCATGCGATAAAAAAAGAGTTTTTGACCAATATGCTAAACTTAACGGAACTTGGAGCCAAAAAGACACTGTGACCTTTTCATTTGAGCAAAAAGATACGGTTTCGGCATACAATTTGTTTTTAAACGTTCGCGATAACGCTGATTATCCGTTTAACAACTTATTTGTTATTGTTAAAATGGAAAATCCCGATAACGAAATTAAAGTCGATACATTAGAATACGCCATGGCTAATCCGGATGGAACATTAATGGGGGAAGGATTTTCAGATATCAAAGAAAATAAACTGTGGTATCAGGAAAACTTTGTATTCAAAAAGTCAGGAAAATACAAAGTATTTGTTACTCATGCTTTACGCGAAACAGGCAGCATTACCGGAGTTGAAGTTTTACCTGGAATTACAGAAGTAGGTTTTAGAATTGAAAAAACAGAAGAATAAAATATATGGCAACTAAAAAAACGAATACCAATGAATTTTCCGTTTATATCAAATGGTTTTGGAAAATCTTCCTTTTAGGAGTAGGATTTGTTGTACTCTTATTTCTTTTTGCTTCTTGGGGATTATTGGGCGAAATGCCAAGTTTTGAAAAACTAGAAAACCCCGATTCTAATATTGCAACAGAAATTATTTCTTCTGACGGGGAAGTAATTGGTAAATACTATGCGCAAAATCGCGTTCCTATCAAATTTGAAGATCTACCACCACATTTAGTAAATGCCTTAATTGCTACCGAAGACGAACGTTTTTACGAACATTCAGGGATTGATGCACGCGGAACTCTTAGGGCTGTTGTAAAGCTAGGGCAAGATGGTGGTGCCAGTACCATAAGTCAGCAATTGGCTAAATTATTGTTTCACGGCGAAGGTTCTCGTAATATCTTTTTGCGTTTAACTCAAAAAATAAAAGAATGGGTTATTGCTGTTCGTTTAGAAAGACAATATACTAAAAATGAGATATTAGCAATGTACTTCAATGAAGTTGACTTTCTATACAATGCTATCGGAATTCGTTCTGCTGCTAAAATTTATTTCAACAAAGAACCTAAAGATCTTACCATAGAAGAATCCGCAGTTTTAGTAGGTATGTTAAAAAACCCTTCTCTTTATAATCCAAAGAAAAGAGAAACCAATTCTTTTAATCGTAGAAATACCGTTTTAGGTCAAATGGTAAGAAGTGGTTTTCTTTCAGAAAATGAAAAAAACAAATTAACTAAAGATTCCATTGTTTTACATTTTAAACCTGAAAGTCACAACCAAGGAAATGCTACTTATTTCAGAGAATATTTGCGTGACTACATGAAAAAATGGGTGAAAGATCATCCAAAAGAAGACGGTACCGAATATGATATTTATCGTGATGGTTTAAAAATTTATGTAACCATCGATTCTAAAATGCAACAATATGCTGAAGAAGCTGTTGCAGAACACTTGACTAATCTTCAGACTGAATTTTTTAAATTAGCCAAAGACAATAAAAATGCTCCTTTCCTAAATATCTCAAAAGATGAAACTGAACGCATTATGATGCGTGCCATGAAATCTTCAGAAAGATGGCGTTTAATGAAAGAAGAAGGAAAATCAGAAGATGAAATTTTAAAATCTTTTGATACCAAAACCAAAATGAAAGTTTTCTCTTGGAAAGGTGAAAAAGATACAATTATGACACCTAGAGATTCCATTCGTTACTACAAACATTTCCTTCAAACGGGAATGATGGCTATGGAACCACAAACGGGACACATTAAAGCGTGGGTCGGTGGGATTAATTACAAATATTTCCAATACGACCACGTAGGCCAAGGAGCTCGTCAAGTGGGTTCTACTTTCAAACCATTTGTGTATGCAACAGCCATAGAACAATTAGGAATGTCTCCTTGTGATTCTATCATTGATGGACCATTTACCATGCCAAGAGGAAAATGGGGTATTGATTCAGATTGGTCTCCTACAAACTCCGATGGTAAATACAAAGGTATGATAACTCTACAGCACGCTCTGGCTAATTCTATAAATACAGTTTCTGCAAAATTAATTGATCGAGTAGGCCCAAAAGCTGTTGTAGACATGGCTCATGATTTAGGTGTTACTTCTGAAATTCCGACACAACCTGCCATTGCTCTGGGAGCAGTAGAGATTACAGTAAGTGAAATGGTAGGTGCTTTTAGTACGTATGCTAATCAAGGAGTGTATATTAAACCTACATTCGTTACTAGAATTGAAGATAAAAACGGGATTGTTCTTGACCAAGTTATTCCTCAAAGTAAAGACGTCATGAACAAAGATGTTGCCTATGCTATTATCAAATTATTAGAAGGTGTTACCCAATCGGGAACGGGTAGTCGTTTGCGTTGGGGTGGTTCAGGATTCCGTAATTATGATTATCGTTTTAACAACCCTATCGCCGGTAAAACAGGAACTTCTCAAAACAATTCCGATGGTTGGTTTATGGGTGTCGTACCTAATTTAGCTGCTGGAATTTGGGTTGGAAATGAAGATCGTGCCGCTCACTTCAGAAGAACCTATTACGGTCAAGGAGCAACAATGGCCTTACCTATTTGGGGTCTTTTCATGGATAAATGTTATAAAGACAAAGACTTAAACGTATCGAAAGAGGCTTTCGAAAGACCAAAAGATTTATCCATTCGCGTAGATTGTAACAAAAAAGTAGAAAAAGATTCAACGGCTATTGACGAACCGCCTACTGACGAATTCTAAAAAACTAAACCAAAAATAAATAAAACAACATGATTACTCGAAAAGTGAACAACGTTCAAGAAGCCTTACAAGGTCTCGAAAGCGGCATGACTATCATGCTTGGCGGTTTCGGACTTAGTGGTATTCCTGAAAACAGTATTGCCGAACTCGTGAAAATGGGTGTAACTGATCTTACTTGTATTTCCAACAATGCAGGGGTTGACGATTTCGGTTTGGGTTTGTTGTTGCAAAAACGACAAATCAAAAAAATGATTTCTTCTTATGTGGGTGAAAATGCCGAATTTGAACGCCAAATGCTATCCGGAGAATTAGAAGTCGAACTAACCCCACAAGGAACTTTAGCCGAAAAATGTCGTGCTGCTCAAATGGGAATTCCTGCTTTCTTTACCCCTGCCGGTTACGGAACCGAAGTGGCCGAAGGAAAAGAAACTCGTGAATTCAACGGAAAAATGTACATTATGGAACACGCTTTTCAAGCCGATTTTGCCATCGTTAAAGCTTGGAAAGGTGACGAAGCTGGAAACTTAATTTTTAAAGGAACCGCTCGTAATTTTAATGCGCCTATGGCCGGTGCCGGAAAAATCACTATTGCCGAAGTAGAAGAATTGGTTCCTGCCGGAACTTTGGACCCTAATCAAATTCACATTCCTGGAATTATGGTCAATCGTATTTTCCAAGGCGAGAAATTTGAAAAACGCATTGAACAACGTACAACCCGTAAAAAATATTAATTAATTCTATAAAAAAATGAAAAAAAAATTATTATTAATGATTGCTCTTATGGCAATCACATTACCCTATTCTTGTTCAAAAGACGACGTAAATAATGACGAAAGCAATAATCAAGAAAATAACAATGAAGGAAACAATAACGAGGAATCACAATCACAATGTGCATCTATTCAAAACTTCACAATTTCTCAAAATGGAGAAGACATTAATATAGCCATTTTGAGTACAAACACTCTGGCTATGTATTACGAATTATCAGTAATGCAAACTAATTCCGGTAACAATCCTGACTACGGACAGATTACAGCTGTTACAGAATTAAATAGCGTACAAAACAATCAAGATATAGGTCTTTATGCAGGGAGTACTTATGTAACCTATGTAAGAGCTGTTTGTACAGATGGCTCAAAAAGTAACTGGTCAACGCCAAAAGCTATCACAATAAATGAAATTTGTTATAAACCTTACGACTTACAAGCTTATGCTACTTCATTAACATGGGATAGTAATTACTCTTCAAATTCTTTGTATCAAATGCAATATGGTGTAAGTGGTTTTACTCTTGGTACAGGAACTACTTATCAAACCAATAATGAGTACTATAACGACTTTCCAATGCAAGCGAATACTACTTATGATTTTTATGTACGTGTATTTTGTAGCGACACAAATGGCTGGAGTAGCTGGTCAAATGTAAAAAGCTATTACAACCAAACAGTTCAAAATATGTGTACAACCCCTTCTAATGTTGTTTTTTATAATGAAGGAAGTGGTTATAAAAGAGCTCAATGGAATACAAATGGAGAATATAATTTTGAATATGTTATAGGTAGTTTATCAGGAAATATAAACACAATAAGTTCAGGATATTGGCCTGTATTCTATGCGCCTTCACAGACAAGTTTTTACGTAAGGGCGGTTTGTGCAAATGGAGATAAGACAGCTTGGTCAGGTCCTTGGTACACAAATTAATCAATCGTTAGTAAATTAAGTAATTGATAAACTAATTAAAATGGCACTAGATAAAAATCAAATTGCAAAACGAATTGCGAAAGAAGTAAAAGATGGTTACTACGTAAATCTAGGAATTGGAATCCCTACATTGGTGGCCAACTTTGTTCGTGAAGATATTGCTGTAGAATTTCAATCGGAAAATGGTGTTTTAGGTATGGGTCCATTTCCTTTCGAAGGTGAAGAAGATGCCGACATCATCAATGCTGGAAAACAAACCATCACAACATTACCGGGAGCTAGTTTCTTTGATTCTGCTTTTAGTTTCGGAATGATTCGTTCTCAAAAAGTAGATTTAACCATTTTAGGTGCTATGGAAGTAGCCGAAAACGGAGATATTGCCAACTGGAAAATTCCGGGTAAAATGGTAAAAGGAATGGGTGGTGCTATGGATTTAGTCGCTTCAGCCGAAAATATTATCGTTGCCATGATGCACGTGAATAAAGCAGGCGAATCGAAATTATTAAAACGTTGTTCTTTACCATTAACAGGTGTAGGTTGTGTGAAAAAAATCGTAACCGAATTAGCCGTTATTGAAGTAACACCACAAGGATTCAAACTTTTAGAAAGAGCTCCGGGTGTTTCTGTAGAAGAAATTAAAAAAGCAACTGAAGGAACACTTATCGTAGAAGGTGAAATTCCTGAAATGGTTTTAGACTAAAAAACATTTGTCATTTCGATGAACGTAGTGAAGAAAAATCACATTATGTTTGAAAGGACAAGAAAATAAAACAGCCTACAAGTAATTTAAACCTTGTAGGTTTTTTTCAATTATCAAATTGACATATTTTAAACAATGAATCCAAAAGTAATTTTAAAATCAGGCAAAGAAAAATCAATATTAAGAAGACATCCATGGGTATTTAGTGGTGCTGTTTATGGCGTTACCGAAGAACTTACCGATGGCCAATTAGTAGATGTCGTAGATAGTAACCAAAAACATTTGGGCACTGGTTTCTACAGCGATAGAGGAAGTATTGTTGTTCGATTATTGACTTTTGGAAACGAAAAATACACCGAAAACTTTTGGGCAGAAAAACTACAATCGGCTTGGGAATTACGAACTAAATTATTGAATTTGGACGTAACCAATGCTTTTCGTGTTATTCACGGTGAAGGCGATGGTATCCCCGGATTAATCATCGATTTTTACAACAACTGTTGGGTTATTCAAGCGCATTCTTCCGGGATTTTTCAGGAAATGGAAAAAATAGCAGCCGCTATTCAAGCTAATTTTTCAGATAATTGCGAAACCATTTATTGCAAAAGCTCGGGAACTTTACCGAATACCGGAACCGACTATTTTTTATTTGGAGCCAAAGAAAGCACTGTAGCCAAAGAAAACAACATTCAATTTCACGTGAATTGGGTAGAAGGTCAAAAGACAGGTTTCTTCTTAGATCAGCGCGATAACCGAAAACTATTAGGCAAATTTTCGAAAGACAAAAAAGTACTGAACACTTTTTGTTATACCGGAGGTTTTTCGATTTATGCCATGAGCGCCGGAGCCGAATTGGTAACTTCAGTAGATATTTCACAAAAAGCAGTTGATTTAGCCGCTCAAAATATGGAATTAAACTTTCCGGGAGCCAATCATAAAGCGGTTGCCGATGACGTTTTCAATTTCATGAAAGAAAACCATCAAATTTATGATGTCATTGTGTTAGATCCGCCGGCTTTCGCCAAAAGTATTAAGAGCAAACACACCGCAACGCAAGCCTACAAACGCTTAAACATTGCCGGATTAAAAGCATTAGCACCCAAAGGAATTTTGTTCACGTTTTCGTGCTCGCAAGTTATTGACGACGTCTTGTTTTACAACACCGTTGCTGCTGCTGCCATTGAAACTGGAAGAACCATTCGTGTATTACACAAATTATCACAAGGACCCGATCATCCAACGAATATCTACCATCCGGAAGGACATTATTTGAAAGGATTGGTTTTGTATGTGGAGTAGGCTTTAGTAATCAGTGGTCAGTTAAGAGTGCTTAGCATTTTTAAGATAGTTTGTCACTTCGAGCGGAGTCGAGAAGCCTCATGCATTACTTAATTCTTTATGAGATTCCTCCTCTCGTCGGAATGACAAACATTTCGCTAATTTTTTAATTCATCATCTTTTACAATTTTATCTATTTCCCATTTATCCATTTTTTCAGAATACTTACAAAAGACATGATATGTTCCGTACCATTTTAAAATTGAAAAGAATGAGTTCTGCTTATCAGGTGTGATTAAAACTCTCGTAGGAAATAAAACAGGTTTATGTGTTTCTCTATCTTTTCCTTCAAATGTTTCCGAACTTGAAACAGTTTTAATTTTCAAATTACATTTTAAAAAATCACTATGTTTTATACCTCTATTATCTAAAGAGTCAAACATATAAACATTTGTTTCTATTTTTAACTTTTCTACAAATCGAAGAGTATCAATAACAGATTGTTCATATTTTTTAAATTTATCAATTTCAATCAAAGCAATTTTTATTGCTTCTTTTTGATTTTTTCTATATTCATCCCATTCAATATCAATTTGCCTAGCAATACTATCAACCTGAAGAGAATCATAAATCTTTTCGAGATTTCTCTCGGGTAAAGGTGGTGGAGGTGGAAATAAAAGCCAAAAAGAATTGTTTAGCTCGTATTTTGTAATATCTGGCAAAACATCACTTAAAACTTCAGCTTCAAGTTCTTCATATGTTTTCTCTTTCTTTTCGCAAGAAAAAATAGAAATTGATAGTAGAATGACAAAAATGTTTTTCATAAAAACTCAACATCAAATATAAAGCCAAAATAAAAAATTAGTTTGTCACTTCGAGCATTTGATAGTAAGAGGAGTAAACAAAGTTTACGGTTATAGAAGTCTCAATCTCTTAATGAGATTCCTCCTCTCGTCGGAATGACAAAAAACATAAAAAAACCTGCTAGCTTTCACTAACAGGTTTTTACTCTATATCCTTTTCTCTTTCTTCTGAAAAAATTATTTCAAATCAACAAAGAAGTCGTTTCCTTTATCGTCAGTAATAATGAACGCAGGGAAATCTTTCACTGTAATTTTACGAACTGCTTCCATTCCTAATTCCGGGAAATCAACTACCTCAACATTCAAGATATTTTCTTTAGCTAAAATAGCTGCTGGTCCACCAATTGAACCCAAATAGAATCCTCCATATTTGGTACACGCATCCGAAACTTGTTTAGAACGGTTTCCTTTAGCCAACATCACCATGCTTCCACCGTGTTTTTGGAACTCTTCTACATACACATCCATACGTCCGGCAGTTGTGGGTCCAAAACTTCCCGATGGCATTCCTTCCGGAGTTTTAGCAGGCCCGGCATAATAAACCGGGTGATTTTTGAAGTATTCCGGCATGGGTTGTCCCGCATCCAACATTTCTTTAATCTTAGCATGCGCAATATCACGAGCAACAATCACTGTTCCGTTTAATTTCAAACGAGTTTTAACCGGATATTTAGTCAATTCGGCTAAAATATCTTGCATTGGTCTATCCAAATCAATAGTAATTGGTTCTTCCAAATGTGGTGCAACTTCCGGCATAAATTGTCTTGGATTGGTTTCCAATTGCTCTAAGAAAATACCGTCTTTATTTATTTTCGCTTTGATATTTCTATCAGCAGAACACGAAACGCCTAATCCAACCGGACAAGATGCAGCGTGACGCGGCAAACGAATAACACGAACGTCATGTACAAAATATTTACCACCAAACTGTGCGCCAATTCCGCTTTCGTGACAAATTTGCTTCACTTTCTCTTCCCATTCTAAATCACGGAAAGCCTGACCTCCCATGTTTCCAGAAGTTGGTAAATTATCATAATATCCGGCAGATGCTTTCTTAACCGCAGCTAAAGTCGCCTCAGCAGAAGTTCCTCCAATAACCAAAGCCAAGTGGTACGGCGGACAAGCCGATGTTCCTAAATCTTTGATTTTAGTTTTTACAAATTCCGTTAAGGTTTTATCGTTCAACAACGATTTGGTTTGTTGGTACAAAAATGTTTTGTTGGCAGAACCTCCACCTTTTGCTAAAAACAAAAATTCGTACGAAGCTCCTTTTTTAGTATAAATATCAATTTGAGCCGGTAAGTTTGAACCTGAGTTTTTCTCTTCAAACATACTGATGGGCACAATTTGAGAATAACGTAAATTTTTCTTTTGGTAGGTGTTAAAAATACCTTTCGACAACCACTCGGCATCATCCGTTCCGGTGTACACACTTTCCCCTTTTTTAGCCACAACAATCGCTGTTCCGGTATCTTGACAAGATGGCAATTGCCCTTCTACCGCCACCGAAGCGTTTTCTAATAAATTGTACGCCACAAAACGATCGTTATCCGTCGCTTCCGGATCGTCTAAAATGTTTTGTAAACTTTTCAAGTGTTTGGTACGAAGCATAAACGAAACATCGGTCATTGCTTCTTCGGCTAAAAGCTCTAATCCTTTGGGGTCAACCACTAAAATTTCGCGATCGCCTAATTTTTCAACAGTAACGTAATCTGAAGTAATTTTTTTGTATTGGGTGTCGTCCTTTTCAATAGGAAACGGCTCTTGATATATAAAATCCATTGTGTTTGTGTTTTGTTGCGTAAAGTTAAGGATTCTGTAATTTTGAGAAAAAGTTTTGTGTGGTTATTTGGTATATGTTTTTTAGAAGCACACATTTTAGTTTACAACTCAACAGTCGTCCCGCTATTCGCTATATCTTTTTATTTCCCTCTCGACTCCGCTCGAGGTGACAATAAAAAGGATATCGCTGCTATCGGGGCTATGAAAGACGTATAGGAATTCTAAGTAAAAATTATATTTGGTTTCATACCTGCAAGGTCTGCCTCGACCTTGTTGGTATGTTATTCTAACAAGAATTTGTTTTCTAATACTTTTTGTTTTGCATCGTGACAAAAAATATAATTTTCAACATCCGTAAAAAATACTAAAACCTCATCTTTAGCGACCAGTGTTTCTTCATGTGCTAAAACTGATTGATACGATGAAAAAGGAAATCTTTTAAAATCAATATTCAAATGATTTGCTGGATTTAGATGAACATAAACAATTACATTTTTTAAGTATTCTTCAGAATCCAATTTTATTCTTCTAAAATGTTTTTCAAACAAACTTCCTGTTCTTTTTTGTTGCTTGTTAAAGGCTTTCGCATAAGCATTAAAAAGATTAGAAAAAGCTTGAGTCACTACTTTTTCATCTTCTACAACCTGAATCACAAAGTGGAAATGATTATCCATCAAACAATAAGCATAAATGGCTACTTTATCTTTTAAATGTTTAGCCATTAGCTTTAAGAAATAAGACTTGTTTTCGTTAGAAACAAAAATAGCAGTACTATTAATTCCTCTGTTGTAGATATGATAAAACTTCTCTCTTTGTAATGTTTCTAATTTCATCTTCTCAAGTTACATACCTACAAGGTTCGGGAAACCTTGCAGGAAATCAAAAAAACCAACTTGCCACAAAAATAGCTGTTAACACACAAATTAAATCAACTAGTAACATCATCCAAAGCGTGTAACGCGTATCCTTGATATTTACCGAACCAAAGTAAACTGCAATAACATAAAACGTGGTTTCGGCACTACACTGAAAAATACAACTCAAACGTCCGGCAAAAGAATCGGGACCATACACACGCATAGCATCAATCATAAATCCGCGCGAACCACTAGATGCAAACGGACGCAACATGGCAACCGGCAATGAATCGATAATTTCTTTATGTACGCCTAAATGCGAGAAAACGAAAGCAATTCCGTGACTTATCAATTCAAACAAACCGCTGTTTCTAAACAAAGAAATTGCGACTAACATTCCCATTACATAAGGAAAAATCATCGCTCCGGTTTTTAATCCGTTGTTGGCTCCAACTACAAAAGTGTCGAACAAATTGGTGTTTTTTTCAATAAACTTCTTCTCATTTACAAATGAAAAAACCAACGTAAAACCAATAATTACCAATAATAAAACACCTGATAAATTCGCTGTAAAATAATTTTTACCGATTAAATCTAAAGTATTTACGTAAAATAACAACCCTACAATTGCTCCAATCAACGCCATCAATCCTGCTAATAACGAAGCACTTTTAAAGTTGATACGTTGCTTTATACCGACTAAAATAAATGCAGCAATGGTTCCTACAAAAGACGTAATGATACAAGGTAACATGACATCGGCTGGATTGGCAGCATTTTCGGCAGCGCGATATCCAATAATTGATGTTGGAATTAACGTTAAACCGGCTGCATGCAAACACATAAACATAATTTGTGCATCACTCGCTTTGTCTTTATCGGGATTAATTTCTTGCAGTTTTTCCATGGCTTTTAATCCAAATGGTGTAGCCGCAGAATCGAGCCCTAGAAAGTTGGCCGCAAAATTCAAAGTCATATAAGAAATAGACTCGTGATTTTTTGGAATGGAAGGGAAAATTTTGGCAAATGCCGGACTCAAATAACCAGCTAATTTTTCAGAAGCTCCTGAAATAATAAGCAATTCCATAATTCCGCAGAAAAAAGATAAATAGGCAATCAATGGAAGAATTAAATCCAATAAACTGCTTTTTGCCATAGGCAACAAACCATTAGCTTGCTGTTTTCCGCTGTAGATTTTTACCGTTTGCTTGTTGTAAACATACGTTGTATCAGCATCAGAAGTGACTTTGTTTAAAACATACTCCTTGTTCTCTGAGGCTTGTAAACTGTCTTGAACAAATTTTGGGATTTCGTTTAAATACTTTTCACCAATTAAAAGCGGTTCACCTTGTTCGCCATTTAATACGTAATCAATAGAATAATACTGATTGGTAAACAACCCTGTGATAATAAATGCAATAGAACAAACGAATATAACGAGCCAAAATCTGCTTAAAACCATGTTTTTTTCTTCTCGACTCCGCTCGAGGTGACACTATCACTCGACTAAAGTCTTATTAGATTAATACTTAATTATAAACTTCTCGACTCCGTTCAAAGTGAAAACAAGAACTTATTTATTCTTACTCTATGTCAGGTCAAGCGGAGTCGAGACCCTTATTTTTAAAATGTGAATTATTTTTACATTCTGAAAGCAAAGGTAATAAATCATAATCATCATTAATCAATGCTTCTTTCTTAGCTTTACTCCATTTCTTTATTTTCTTTTCAAAATAAATAGCTTGGTTAGGCTCAACAAAATCTTGATCACAAACTAGTTTAACAGGTCTTCTCCTAAAAGTGTATGCATCAGAATCTGTTCCAATATTATGTTGCATAACTCTTTGTTCTAAATTTGGATGTAAAACCAACAAATAGGTTTCATCTGAACATTTTAGTATGTAAACATAATATAACTTCATAATTTTTGTATTCTCGACTCCATTCGAACTGACAAAGCTCTCTTCATATTGTCACATCGATCTTAATCGAGATATTTAAACATGCGTAATCTCATCTTCAATTAATAAATCTTCTCTACGGAAGCGAAGGAAAATTTGAGCTACAGCAATAACATCTTTTTCGCAATAGGTTATGATGCGATCGATATCTTTTTCAATGTAAAACACTCGGGCAACTTCGCTACCGTCGATATCGTCTTTTGGTGATGGAACGCCTAATACTTTGGTCAACAATTTCAGCGAGGTAAAGTGTTTATAATCACCAAATTTCCACAATTCTAAAGTATCCAAATGAGGAACTTCCCATGGTTTCTTCCCAAATAAATTGAGTTTATCGGGCAAAGCAATTCCGTTGATAATCATTCGGCGCGCAATAAAGGGAATATCAAATTCCTTAGCGTTATGTCCGCATAAAACATGAGCTGCCGAGCCAAAATGATTGTTCAGTGTATTAGAAAAGTCTTGTAAAATTTTGGGTTCTTCTCCCCAAAAACTGGTCACTCTGAAATTTCGGATATCGGCTTTATTGGTAAAATAGCCAACAGAAATACAAATAATTTTTCCAAACTCAGCCCAAATGCCCGCGCGTTCATAAAAATCTTCGGCAGTAACCTCATCCCGACGTTGATATTGCGTTTTTTGCTCCCACAATTTTTGTGTTTCATCATCCATTCCCATATACGAATCGTATTGCGGAACGGTTTCTATATCTAAAAATAGAATGTTGTTGAGTTGAATTTTTTCGAGCATAATTTTTATAGTTGATGTTAATTCTATTCTCTTTCTTCTTTTCTCTATTTTCTGTCGTCTATTTTCTTTCTGCTAACATCTTATACGCTTCGTCTACATAAACATACAAATCATTACTATGTGGATCTTCTTTAGTTTGCAATCCTTTTAAATGTCCTAAACGAACAATAATTACATTGTCTTCCGGAATTACAATAACGAACTGTCCTAAATGTCCACGCATATAATATAATTTCTTACCGCTAACAGTATGCAACCACCAACCGTAACCATATTGCGGACTTTCAGTAAAACGTGGGGTTACACATTTTTGAACAAAAGCAGAATCTAAAATTTGTTTTCCGTTCCAATTTCCATCTTGTTTCATCAGTTTTCCAAAACGTGCAAAATCGCGTGCGTTACTCGCAAAGCAACAATACGCTTTTTCAATTCCGTCGCCTTCATGATCTAATTGCCAAAACGCTTCATTTTCAGCACCTAAAGGTTTCCAAAATTTCTCTGAAACGTAATCCGAAAGATATTTGCCCGTTGCTTTTTCAATACACATGGCTAACAATTCGGTTGCACCGCTTAAATATTCAAACGATTGTCCCGGCTTTTTATTGACTTCTAATCCTAAAATCACTTTCTTTAAATCATCGTCAAAATAGGCACGAGTAACTATTGAAAATGGACTATAATAATGTTCGTCCCAACTTAATCCTGATGCCATTGATGATAAATCACCTACTGTTACTTCTTTGGCAAACTCTCCTTTTAATTCCGGAAAAAAATCAGCTACTTTTTGATCTAAACTGGTAATTTTTCCTTCCATAATTGCTTTTCCTAAAGCCAAGGTTACAATACTTTTGGCCATTGAAAAGGAATTAGATTTTGAATCTTTTCCGTAGCCATCATAATAACTTTCGTGCCAAATACTATCATTTTTAATAATCATATAAGCAACCGTTTGCAATTCCTTATGTGTTTTTTCCAGAGTTTCTGTAACCGGAACCGAATTATAATCTTTGGCTATTGCCCAAGGTTGAGCAGTTCCGTTTTTCACTTCCCTGTTAGGAAAATAATGATAGTCGTCTAAAAAAGCCGTATTATGACCATTAAGATAAACCGTTCGAACCGCTCTAAAAAGATAATCGACATCAAAAATATACATTAGAGCCACTAAAATTAAGATTGGAATAATAGCCCATTTTGTTAGTTTGTTGAGAAACTTCATATTTTAGGAAAGTTATAGGTTCGTTAGTATACGAATGTACTAATTTTTTGATTGAATTGAAATGAGTTGAAATGAGAATTTAGAATAGCGTTTGCTGTTTTTGTCCCAATTCGTGTTCCAATAACCATTGCTTGCGCCAAAGTCCTCCGGCATAACCCGTCAGCGATCCGTCAGAACCAATAACCCGATGACAAGGAACAACAATCCAAAGCGGATTTTTTCCGTTAGCAGAAGCAACTGCTCGAATAGCTTTAACATCACCTAACTTTTTAGAAAGTTCTAAATAAGAAGTTGTTTTTCCATAAGGGATATTCAAAAGTTCTTGCCAAACCTTTTGTTGAAATTCAGTTCCTGAAGGATTCAATTTGAAATCAAAAGTTTTTCTAGTTCCCGCAAAATATTCTTGAAGTTGCATCATTGCCTGAAGTAAACTTTCTGGGATTTTGGAAGAAACAGATTCTTCATAACCAATAGAGATTTCGGAAATTCCATCTTGATCTCCTACTATTTTAGCAATGCCCAATGGTGTTTCAAAAAAAGCGTATTCCATAAAAATAAAAAACCACCTTAAAAACTAAGGTGGCTTTCGTAAAGATATTAAAAAGTTGTTTTTAATTTACTTCAATAAGATTGATTTTTCTTCAGATTCAGGTTTTTTAACTGTTCCTTTGATGATTAACACTTTTGGAGCAGCACCTTCTTCGTTAGTAGTTACTGTAACTGTTTTGTGGAAATTTCCTGGAGCAGCCGCATTGTAAGTTGCTGTAACAGTCCCTTTTTCACCTGGTTTTACAGGAGTTTTTGTATAATTGGTTGCAGTACATCCACAAGAAGCTTTTACATTTGTCAACAAAACTGTTTGTTTTGAAGTGTTCGTAAAAGTAAATTCATAAGAAACTGGTTTTCCTTTTTCAATTTCACCAAATTCATGAGTTTCAGTTTCCCATTTTAATTCAGATGGTTTTGTAGGTTTAGCTGCTGTCGTAGCTGCCGGTTTTTGCTGAACCTCTAATTTTTTAGCCTGTGGTGTTTGAGCAATTGATAATGCTGAAACAAATAAAGCAACAATTGATAATTTTAATGCTTTCATATTTACAATTTTTAGTTATTATTAATTTTGTTTCACAAATTTAAAAAAACAAATAGTAGATTTGTTGTTAATCAAAATGTAATGATTGTTAATGACTTGTTAACAGGTGTGTAAATGAAGTTAAGCAAACTCAATATTGTAATATTTATCGGATTTTTAGCAATAATAGGCGTCCTTATTATGCAACTTTTTTTATTGAGTCAGGCTTTTAGATTTGAAAAAAGAGAACTTGATGATAAAATTCATTTTGCCTTGCAAGATGTAGTCAAAAAAATTTATAGTGATAATCAATCCAATCTTCCGATTACCAACCAGATTAAAAAAGTTTCTGACAACTATTATATTGTAAATGTTAACGATGTTTTTGAAAACAACATTTTAGAACACTATCTAAAAACAGAATTTAATAAAGTAAAACTTGATCAGGATTTTGAATATGCCATTTACAATTGCGCTACCGATGATATGTTGTATGGTAATTACATTTCTGCAAACGGAGAAACGGAAAAGAAATGCAAAGACTGTTTTACTAAAAACAATGAGCTTATCTATTATTTTGCCATTCGTTTTCCCAAACTAAAACAAACCTATGTTCTCAACTTACAACAATATTGGATTTTTACTTTTGTTCTGGTTATTGTTTTAATTATATATGTGTATTCTGTCATTTTACTGCTCAAGCAAAAACATTACACTGCTTTACAAAATGACTTTATCAATAACATGACGCATGAATTCAAAACGCCTTTGTCTTCTATTTTAATTGCTTCCAATTATGCTCATTCTCAAAAAGAAATCATCGAAAACAAAAAACTAAGCCGTTACATTCAAATCATTATTGATCAGAGTAATAAGCTGAACCAACACATAGAACAGATTTTATCATTAGCAAAAGCCGATAGTAATCAAATACAATTGCAAAAAGACTGGGTTGAGATACAAAAAACTCTTGATCTTGTTAAAGAAAATATCGGTTTAAAACATCATAAAAATGTACTGTTTCACTTTAAGGAAACTCAAAATCATAAAATATTTGCTGATGTTTTTCACTTTTATAATTTACTTTTTAATTTAGCGGATAATGCCGTTAAATATGGAAATGACCATCCTGAAATTTCAGTCTCTGTTCAAAAAGAGATTAAAAATTATGTCCTGACGATTTGTGATAACGGACCGGGAATTCCCAAAGAAGATTTGCCTTTTATTTTTGATAAATTTTATCGCGTGAGTCGAAAAAATAACGAAGAGATTGAAGGTTTTGGAATCGGGTTAGCTTATGTTAAAAAAATTTGTGATTTACATCACTGGAAAATAAATGCTGTAAATTCCGGAACCGGACTTTGTATTGAAATAAAAATACCTCTTAAATATCTTAGCAATGGATAAGAAAAAAATACTATATGTAGAAGATGATGAAACTTTAGCTTTTTTAACAGCTGATAATTTGGAACAACATTTTGAAGTAGTTCATTGCAGTAATGGGAAAAAAGCCTTGGATCTTTTTTCTCAACAAGATTTTGATTTATGTGTTTGCGATATTATGCTGCCTGAAATGAACGGTTTTGAGTTGGTTGCTAATATTCGTAAACGAAATGGTGATATTCCTATCATACTTCTTTCTGCTAAAACCATGAAAGAAGATCGAATCAAAGGTTTGAAGTTAGGTGCCGATGATTATTTAGTAAAGCCTTATTCGATTGAAGAATTGATTTTAAAAATAGAGATATTTTTAACCCGAAGTCAAAAAAATAACGAAAAAACCTCTAAAAACTATAGTTTCGGTTCTTTTGATTTTGAACCCGAAAATTATATTCTGCACAAAGGAGAAAAAACTATTTCTTTAACCGAAAGAGAGGCCGCATTATTAAAACTTTTTTTAGACAATCCGAATGCTGTTTTGAAAAGAGAAAAAATATTAACTTCTTTATGGGGTACAGATGATTATTTTTCAGGTAGAAGTCTAGATGTTTTTATTTCGCGTTTGCGAAAAATTATAAAAGAAGAAACCCACGTACGAATTGAAAACATTCCGCGCGTAGGTTTTAAAATGGTTTTGGAATAAAAAATTAAAAACTTTCGATATACGCTTCTAAAGCTTTTAATTCTTCCTCCTTCATTTGTTTTGTAATGGCAAAATTGGCTTTCATCACTTCAAACTGAGTAGGGTCAACTAGAGGCTCAGCTTCTCCTTTTAGAAAAGTAACAATGCTTGCACCTTTTTCTTTATAGGTTGCCGAGATATCTTTTAAACTCGGGCCAACTACTTTAGTCGAAGGTTGATGACAAGCTACACAAGTTCCTTTGCCTTCAAAAATTTCCTTTCCTTGATCTACCAAAGGATTAGTCTCAGTAGTTGTTTCTGTTGTAGCTGATTCTTCAGTTGATTTCCCAAAGGGTTCTGCTTCTTTTTTATCGCCACAACTAACCAATGCCAAAACGGCTATAGCAGCGAATCCTAATTTAACTTTTTTCATTTTGTTTTGTATTTTGCAAACTAACACTCAAAAATAACAACTATTCCTTTAACCGAAAGTGACTTTTGTCACACATTGCACTATTTTAAGATTGTTAATAAAATTTGTTGATAAAATTTTGAAGTGCATATTGTTTGCTTAAATTTGTGTTTATGATGATTGACAAATACATATCCGATTTACTGTATCGCTATCAGTGTGTTACTATTCCCGGTTTTGGTGCATTTATTACAGAAATAGCATCAGCTCAGGTTAGCGGTAGCGCTTCAACTTTTCTTCCGCCAAGAAAATTGGTTTCCTTTAATCCTAACATTAAAAATAATGATGGATTATTAGCCCATCATATTGCGCAACAGGAAAAAATTTCTTTTGAAAAAGCAACTGAAGTTATTGCTCAAAAAGCGGCTTTCTGGACTGGCGAGTTACAACAACGCAATAGTGTTTCTTTTCCAAATGTAGGAACAATTAATGCTATGGGCGAAGAACTAAATTGGGTTTTTACTCCGGTAAATTCAGTCAACTATCTTACGAGTTCTTTTGGATTAACAAGCTTTGTTTCGCCTGAAATTAAACGCGAAGTTTTCAAATCTTTAGAAGAACAACCTGTTATTGCTAAAATTACAGCTGAACCAAAAATTGTTGAAACTAAAGTTGAAGAGCCTAAAGTTGTTCCGTTAGAAACAGTAGCTTCAACACCCAACAAATCTTTTGGTTGGGCAAAATACGCTGTGGCTTCTGTGATGTTGCTTTCCGTAATGGGAACGTATGGTTACAAAATGTATTACGATCAGCAGATAGAAGCACAAACACTTTTAGTACAAAAACAAGTACAAGAAGAAGTTCATAAGAAGATTCAGGAAGCTACTTTTATGATCGATGTTCCTTCGGTAAATGTTGAATTGGCTGTAGCCGAAGAAAAAATGCCGTACCACTTAATCGCCGGAGCTTTTAGAAGTGACGAAAATGCAGACAAGGCAGTAAATCTATTAAAAGAGCAAGGTTTTAAAGCGCATAAATTAGAGCGTAACAAATATGATTTGGTTCCCGTGGCTTATGGAAGTTATAGCACTTTAGAAGAAGCGGAAGCCGAAAAATCAAAGCTTCAGAAAGAAGTTAATGCCGAAGCTTGGTTATTTATTGAGTAAAACCTATCTATATATTTTGTATGTAAAAGAGGCTGACTGAAATATTTTTAGACAGCCTCTTTTATTTTTACTGATTTTAACTATTCAATCCATTTTTTATCTTTGTGCTATGAGAACTATGCAACCTAAAAAACCTTCTGAATCGGTTACTATTTTAACTGATTTAGTTTTACCGGGCGAAACCAACCCTTTCAACAACATGTTTGGTGGTGAGCTTTTGGCACGTATGGATCGTGCGGCAAGTATTACCGCTAGTCGTCATTCAGGACGCGAATGTGTAACGGCTTCTGTAAATCACGTGGCTTTTAACAGACCTATTCCTTTGGGTGACATTGTTTCTGTAGAAGCTAAGGTCTCAAGAACTTTTAATACATCGTTAGAAATTTTTATTGACGTATGGACCGAAGACCGAAAATCAGGTATTAAAGTAAAAGCAAATGAAGCTATTTATACTTTTGTAGCTCTTGATGATGATGGAAAACCTACTCAAATTCCTGTTTTAATTCCCGAAACAGTACTGGAAAAACAACGCTACGAAGCGGCACTAAGACGTAAACAATTAAGTTTGATCCTTTCGGGAAAAATGAAACCAAGCGAAGCAACAGAATTGAAAGCTTTGTTTTCGGAATAAAAAATTGTCATTCTATTTGTTTAAATAAACTAATTTTAGAATGACAATCTCTTTATTTTCACACTCAGGATAAGTTTTCCTTTAAATACTAATTTGTTTCAATAGTATAAAATATATAAAGTATTTTCATTGAAATAACACTTTATTTTTCTTCTTAAATTTTAAAACCTCTTTTACAAAGAAAAGAACATAACCCACAAACAAATAACTAAAAAACAGAACGACAAATAAGCTCGGATTCTTGTCGTCAGCTAAAGGCATCAAAAAAATCTGCAAATAATAAATGAGTGCAAAAACACCACTTAAACGCTCCAATCCATAGTATCTCTTCCTTAAAATCAGATGAAAATACAAAAGCTGAATTACCGCAAAAACAATAACGGCACAATAGAAAAAATGTCGAAAAGTAAAATCTTCCGAAAAGAAAGTAAAAACAGGTATTTTCCTTAGAACCAAATAAATTCCCAAACCAACAATCAGTTGTAACGGATGAATTAAAAACTTTAAAAAGTTCAAAATGGTTTCCTTAGAGTATAAGGACCAAAATTTATCATTTTTCAGTAACTCCTTTTTATTCAACATCATGTATTCCTTAAAAGCCTCGTAAAAATCAAGCGATTCTTCTTCCATTTTTTTCTCCACCGCAGTTGCCACGTGATCCAACATTTCCACACGAACGTCATAATAAAAAACGCCACTATTCTGCAAATATTTATCTATAAAAACTATATTTTCTTTCGTTAACTTCATCTCAATAACTCAATTTAGGATTCACAATAGTTTGCATGTTCCTAATAAATTCTTCCAATTCAGCTAATCGATTGACCGTTTCCTCCGAACCTTTTTCCGTCAACTTGTAATACTTTCGCAAGCGATTATCCACCTTCTCCACTTCCACGTCCAGCAATCCTTCCGCTTCCAGTTTGTGCAACGCCGGATACAAAGCGCCTTCCGTAATATGAAGTTCCCCTTTGGTAATTTCCTTCACCCGTTGCGTAATCTCATATCCATACATTCTGCCGTTTTCCTCCAGCAGCTTCATAATAATGGTGTTCAAACTTCCTTTGTACAATTGCGAATTCTTCATCTCTATTCTCTTTTGGGCGTTCCCCTTCGGGTCGGGCTGTCCGCTATATTTCTGTTTTGTACAACTCTGTCATCTCGAGCGAAGTCGAGAGACAAGAAGCTTCACAAAACAAAAGATGCCGCTTCCATCCCTAACGCGAAACAAATATATACATAAAAAACTTATGTATAATATTCTTAGGTATACTTTTCTGATAATTATCATATAATAAAAAAATAGATTCCTTAATTTTGCGGTTCCAAAAAAAACAACTCAATGTCGTCATTTTATAAACTCAGTATAAAAGAAGTAAGAAGAGAAACGCCTCAAGCAGTTTCTATTTCTTTTAATATTCCTGCCGAATTAAAAGAGCATTACGCTTTTACAGCGGGACAGTATGTAACCGTAAAATTAACACTAGACGGACAAGAAATTCGTCGTGCCTACTCTATTTGTTCATCACCAAAAAGTGGTGAATTGCGTATTGCTGTTAAAGCCATTCCCAACGGATTGTTTTCGTCATTTGCTAACAAAAAATTAGCCGCCGGAAACGTTTTAGAAGTAAGCCAACCCGAAGGTAAATTTACCTTTGAACCTAACGCCGACAAACAACGCAATTTAGCAGCATTTGCAGCCGGTAGTGGAATTACGCCTATTTTGGCTATCATTAAAACGGTTTTAGAAGAAGAACCTCGCAGTTCATTTGTTTTACTATACGGAAACAAAACCTCGGAAGAAACTATTTTCCACGAAGAAATTGCGCAATTACAACAACAATACTTAAGTCGTTTCTTTGTACATTATGTGTACAGTCAGGCTAACATTGAAGGTGAACACTTCGGTCGTATCGATAAACCGAATATCAACTTCATTCTTCGCAACAAACACAGCGAAAAAACCTTTGATAAGTTCTTCCTTTGCGGACCGGAGGAAATGATTAAAACGGCAAACGAAGTTTTAAAAGAAAATCACGTTCCTGAAAAAAGCATCAAATACGAATTATTTACAACTGCCGACACAGGTAACGAAGCCGTAGAAAACTTAGAAGGTAAAACTAAAATCACGGTTTTACTGGACTATGAAGAAACTACTTTTGAAATGGATAAAAGTCAAACGCTTTTAGATGCAGCAGTTAAAAAAGGCTTAGATGCTCCTTATTCTTGTCGTGGGGGTGTTTGCAGTAGCTGTATTGCCCGCATTAAAAAAGGAACAGCCGAAATGAAGAAAAACGAAATCTTAACCGATAAAGAAGTTGCACAGGGGTTAACCTTAACTTGTCAAGCGCATCCAACTTCCAGTGAAATCGAAATTGATTTTGACGATGTATAAAAGAAAAGGAGCTTAATTAAGCTCCTTATTTATTTTATCTATAACTGTTTCTGGTAAAATGCTTCGCATTGCATCTTCATAACCTTCCACTTTTTTATTTCCATAAACAGATGTTGGTAACAACGGATATTGAGTTCTATCAGCAGTGATACAAAAATCATACGGTTGATTAAAAGGCTTAAATCCTGCATACGGATGTGTAGCGCCCCAAAGGGTAATTACTTTTATGCCCAACATAGCTGCAATATGAGCATTACCACTATCCATTGAAAGCATTATATCTAAATTGGAAATCAAATCTAATTCTTGTTGAAACTTCAATTTTCCGGCAACCACCACCACATTTTCATGTTGGTTTCGCAACTGATTTAACTTTTTAATTTCTGCTTCGCCCCCACCAAATAAAAAGACTTTTTGATGGGTATTTTCAGCTAAACCATTAATTACTGTTTGCATTAAGTCTTGCGGATACACTTTGGTTTCATATTGTGCAAAAGGTGCAATTCCAATCCATTTTTGAGCTTTTTCTCCCGTAATTTCAAGAATTTCATTTGAAAGTTGTGCTTTTTGGGGAAAGACTGGATTTTCTAAAGCAATGGGAAAACCTAATTTTTCAAAGGTTTCCACATGTCTTTCAAACATTGATTTCACTAGTGCAAAAACTTTGTTTTCCGCTCGTGTTAACGCTTTTTTATCGGCTCTGCCTTTATCAGTTGCAGCGACTTTCTTTCCGCTTAGTGCAAATAAAGTCCGTACCACTTTTGAGCGTAATACATTGTGCAGATCCGCAACGGCATCAATCTTTAATTGGCACAAATCGAAAAACAAACGCAATAACCCTACAAAACCTTTATGCCGCCCTTTTACATCAACACCGAAAAAAGTGACATTCGAAATTCCATCAAAAAAAGGCGCAAAAAACGGTCGGGAAACCACTGTGATTTTAACTTCGGGATATTGCAAAGAAAAAGCTCTCAACACGGGAACCGTCATTGCGACATCGCCCATAGCTGAGAGCCTGATAACTAAAATATGTTTAGGCTTAGCCATCCAATATTTACTTCTTATTTTGATACAACACCGGATTCAATTCCTCGTCGTTGTACATTTTCATTTGTTTGTACACCTTCATGTATTTGTCTCCGTTCTCAATATCTGTCAACAATTCGTTAATAGAAGTGTACATATCACTTTTTTGCTCCAAAAGAACATTCAGTTTTTCCTGACATTTTGCACGGTGCTCTGCTGTAGCTTCTTCACGATTAGCTTCTTCGCTCATGTGGTAAATCTTTAAAGCCAAAATAGACAAACGGTCAATGGCCCAAGCCGGACTTTCCGTATTGATTTTAGCATTCGGTTTTACCTGAACATCCTTGTATTTTTGAAGAAAGTAGCTGTCAATAAATTCTACCATATCCGTACGAACCTGGTTTGAAGCATCTATCTTGCGTTTTAGGTCTAATGCTGCCACCGGATCAATTTGCGGATCACGAATAATGTCTTCATAATGCCACTGTACTGTATCTACCCAATTTTTAGCATATAATAAATATTCTATAGTGCCTTTTTCATACGGATTCTTAACCGGTTGGTACACATCGTCAATTATATGATAGTCTTTAATAGCTTGTTCAAAGATGGGAAAAGCAAATTCTGCAAACATGATTTTAAATTTTATTTACAAATATAGTTTTTATACTTTTATCCTAGAAACATTTCATAAATTTTGACTTATGCATATCCATTATATTTCAGAACAAAACAGTATTTTAAATCATTTTTTAACGCAATTACGTGATGTTACCATTCAAAAAGACAGCATGCGTTTTCGTAAAAACATAGAACGCATAGGCGAAATTATGGCTTACGAATTGAGTAAAACCTTAGATTATAAAAATATTGATGTTCAAACACCTTTAGGAATTAAAAGTACGACAACTATCGCGGAACCTGTAGTTTTGTGTTCTATTCTAAGAGCTGGTTTGGCCTTACATCAAGGTTTTATGAACTTTTTTGACGATGCAGAAAACGGATTTGTATCGGCTTATCGCCATCATTATAACAACGATGATCAATTTGAAATTTTGGTGGAATATCAAGCGGCTCCATCTTTTGAAGGCAAAAATTTAATTTTAATCGACCCGATGTTGGCAACTGGTCAATCATTAGTGGCTGTTTTAAACCAATTACATTTGGAACAAAAACCGAAAGAAATTCACATTACTGTTGTTATTGCAGCTCCGGAAGGCATTGCTTTTCTTGAAGAAAATCTTCCTGAAAATTGTCATTTGTGGGTAGCAGCTTTGGACGAAAAACTGAACGATAAAAAATATATTGTTCCGGGACTAGGCGATGCCGGCGATTTAGCTTACGGAAGCAAGTTATAAAGACGCTACAAAAAATACAATTCCTAAAAGGAGTAAAACATCAAAAACGACTTCTTTTAGGATTTTGTTCTCTATTCCTTCAAAAAAATTGGCTCCCATAATAGAAAGAGGTGCTAAACTAAAAATCAAACAGCTGTTATTCTTATTAGCCGAAAACACATAAATAGCAATCCCTAATAAAAATGAAAAAATCAATTTTTTAAAGGACGATTTCATGTTTAACGGTTTTCCTTGCAACGTGAAAATCATATTGATGAAAAACAATAAGGCAACCGAAGAAAATAACGCCAACGCAATATTTTGATAAATACTTTCGAAATACGTAAAATCAAAACTAAAAAAAGATTGGTTTAACAAATGCGGTAACAATTGGTTGTCCATCATCAAGTTAACCATCGAAAACAAAACCCCAACAGTAAAAAAAGCAATAAAAGGGATAATCCAATTGCGATAATCACCCGCAGCATGCAAAATAATAGCTATAAACACTAAAGCGATATACAGAATACTCCAAAAGTGAAAAAGAGTTGCCAAAAATATCCAAAAGGACGCATCAAAAATTTTTTCTTTCGTGGCAATTAAAGACTTTATGGAAATCAATCGCCTAAGTGCTAAAAGCAAAAAAAGATTAGAAATTAGAATCTCTCCATTTTCAAAAGTCTTCGGAAAAAATAAGATAAAAATAAAGAAAAGTGCAACGGCATAATTGTTTCCTTTAGTCAAACTATTCTTTACAGCAATAAAATCGACCAACGCAACACTAAAGCCTAACACAAAAAAATACAACACAAAATATCCTATAGAATGTAGTCCGTCAGTAAAAAGTTGATTGAAGAAAAAGTATAAAAATGAGGTTACAAGTAAGGCAGCACCTAGTAATAAATAATTTAACGGCCTAGTTTTATTAAAAATACTTGTAATCATCAGGATATTTTATATTTTTGTGGTGTAAATATAATACATTATCAAGATGAAATCATTATTTGAGGCTATACAATCATTGTTTGTTGATTTTTTACTTAAACCTTATGATGCATTAAGAGCACTAGAATTAGAAAACTGGTGGGCTGCTAACACAATTAACTGGATTTTTATGATCATTTGTTGTGTAGCTTTTGCTTATTGGATGAAACAATTAAGTATTTTCAAAGCAAACAACGAAGACGAGCAAGATACAACTGCTCACTCTTTCTTGAAATAATTATAGAAAAAGTCCCGAATGAATCATTCGGGACTTTTTTTATGGTTTTGGTTTAACCTTTACAAGTCAAAACCAATATCTTTTCTAAAGTACATTTTATCGAAAGCAATTTTGTCAATACTTTGGTATGATTGTGCAATAGCTTCTTGATACGTTTCTCCATAAGAGGTAACCGCTAAAACACGCCCTCCATTAGTCACTACTTCCCCATCTTTTAAAGCAGTTCCTGCATGGAAAACTATTGAATTTGTTACCTTTTCGATTCCTGTAATAACTTTTCCTTTCTCATAATCTTCCGGATATCCACCAGAAACCATCATAATTGTAGTCGCAGCTCTTTCGTCAATTTCTAAAGTAACTTTGTCCAATTCTTGTTTAGCCATTGCTTCAAAAATTTCAACTAAATCACTTTTTAAACGTGGCATTACTACTTCTGTTTCCGGATCACCCATACGAACATTGTATTCAATTACAAACGGATCATCGCCAACTTTAATTAAACCAATGAACACAAATCCTGTGTAATCGATATTGTCTTTTTGCAAACCAGCAACTGTTGGTTTTACAACTCTATCTTCAATTTTAGCTAAAAATTCAGGTGTTGCAAACGGAACCGGAGAAACTGCTCCCATTCCACCGGTATTTAAACCTGTATCACCTTCGCCAATTCTTTTGTAATCTTTCGCTGTTGGTAGAATTTTATACGATTTACCATCCGTTAAAACGAAACAACTTAATTCTATTCCGCTTAAGAATTCTTCGATGACAACTTTAGCACTAGCTGATCCAAATTTAGCATCAACCAACATATTTTTTAATTCCGCTTTTGCTTCTGCCAAATCGTTCAAAATCAAAACGCCTTTTCCAGCGGCTAAACCATCTGCTTTTAAAACATAAGGTGCGCTTAACGTTTCAAGAAAAGCATAGCCTTTTTCAACTGTTTCAGCTGTAAAACTTTCGTAACGAGCGGTTGGAATATTGTGTTTCACCAAAAATTCTTTGGCAAACTCTTTACTTCCTTCTAATTGTGCTCCATATTTTGAAGGTCCGATAACAGGAATTGAAGCCAATTCAGCATCGTTTTTGAAAAAATCATAAACCCCATTTACCAAAGGATCTTCCGGACCTACCACCACCATTTCGATTTTTTCTGTTAAAACCAATTGTTTTACAGCTTCAAAATCGTTTGGGTTAAGGGCTACATTTTTAGCTATTAGTGCTGTTCCTGCATTTCCCGGTGCAACAAAAAGTTGGCTACATTTATCACTTTGTAACATTTTCCAAGCCAATGCATGCTCGCGGCCACCAGAACCTAAAAGAAGAATATTCATATTGTTGTGTTGTTTTTAATCTGAATGGTTCAGATAGTGTTGTTAATTCTCTGCAAAAATACATTTTCTAAAGAAGAAAGAGAAAAGAATTTTTTTGCTATAATTTTTATATTTTTGAACAAATCCAAAGCAATGCTGAAACTATTCGATCTTAGCTTACAATTAAACGGCTTTCCTATTGCCAAAGCACAAGAAGAGTTTGCTTCATTTGTAGCCGTTCCAGCAGCTGAATACCCTGATTTTGTTGAAAACCGAAAACAAGCTATTGTCGATTTTCATCTGAAACACAATCCTTTTTACAAAAATTTAGTGGGCAACAAAACGATTGCTTCTTGGAACGATTTGCCGGTTTTGACTAAAAAACATCTTCAAAAACCTTTAGCAGAAAGACTTTCTGAAGGTTATACAGAAAAAACTGTTTTTGTGAATAAAACTTCGGGTTCAAGCGGCGATCCTTTTATTTTTGCTAAAGATAAACAAGCACATGCTTTAACGTGGTCTTCTATTATTTACCGTTTTAGTTGGTTTGGTGTTGATTTTAATTCATCATATCAAGCTCGGTTTTATGGCATTCCATTAGATAAAATAGGGTATTATAAAGAACGTTTCAAAGATTTTTTGAGCCGAAGATACCGTTTTCCTATTTTTGATTTATCAGATAAAGTTTTGGAAGGTGTTTTGGAACATTTTAAAACCAAAAAATTTGACTACATCAATGGTTATACGAGTTCGATAGTTTTGTTTGCCAAATTTTTACAACAGCACAACATCATTTTAACGGATGTTTGTCCGACCTTAAAAGTCTGTATGGTAACTTCGGAAATGTTGTTTGAAGAAGACAAAAAATTGCTAGAAACGTATTTGGGAATTCCCATCGTCAATGAATATGGCGCTTCGGAATTGGATTTAATTGCGTTTCAAAATCCGCAAGGTGAATGGCAAGTGAACAGCGAAACCTTATTTGTGGAAATTTTGGACGAAAACAATCAACCGGTTCCAAATGGCACGGAAGGGAAAGTAGTTATTACTTCCTTAGACAATAAAGCACATCCTTTTATTCGTTATGAAATTGGCGACGTGGGAATTTTGGACGAAAGAAGCACCGCTAAAAAACCGATTCTAAAAAAATTAGTCGGAAGAACCAGTGATGTTGCTTTACTACCAAGCGGAAAAAAATCGCCCGGACTGACTTTTTACTATGTAACCAAAAGCATTATTGAAGACGACGGCAATGTAAAGGAATTTATTGTGCGCCAAAAAACATTGGATTCTTTTGAAATTGATTATGTAAGCGAAAACGAATTGACGTTAGAACAAATAGCCGAAATTGAAAACGCGATTGCCAAATACTTGGAACCCGGATTGCATTTTACCTATAATAGAAAAGACGTTTTGAAACGAACCGCAAGAGGAAAATTGAAACAATTTCAATCGGATTTATAAATCTTTCGCGACAAATATTAATTTCTATATTTTAAAAATCCTCGATACATCCAATGCAACATATAATAAACAGATTGGAAGATATTTAATTTTTCTACCTGTCGATAGAATTGCCATTGGTATTTAATCAAATCTGATTTTTTACGAGAAAGTGAGTTCTCTCTGATCCTGTAAATAGCTTGTGGTTCTTGAATTCCATAAGCAAATGGAATTTCTTTTAAATATTGGAGCCAAAGTCCCATATCCTGACGTTTCCTAATAACAGGCATAAACTTCTTTCCTAGAGTTTTCACATCTAAAAAAGCGGTCAAACAACTAATCGAATTTGACTTTAAAATATCTGTATATGTTACGTTTTGAGGAACAATAAAATCGGAATATACAAATTCAAGTTGTTCATTGCCTCTTCTATAGGAAGAAAATACAAATGGAATATTTGTTTCTTGAATGGTTGCAATACTGGTTTCTATAAACTTAGGAAACCAGATGTCGTCAGCGTCTAGAAAGGTTATATAATCTCCTTTTGCTTTTTCTATACCTGTATTTCTTGCTATAGCTGGTCCGGAATTCTGATTTAATTTATAAAAATGAATACGTTGATCTTTTTCTTTTAATGAAACAACAATGTTTTCTGTTTCATCAGAAGAACCATCATCAATAATTATCATTTCCCAGTTGTCATGGGTCTGATCCTGAACAGAACGGATTGTTTCAGCAATATACTTAGCTGAATTAAATGTGGGTGTTATGATGGAAACCAATTTCATTAGTATGCTTTTTCTTCGCCTTTAAAAATATTTATCACTGTTTGTATAATAATTTTAATATCTAAAAAAAAAGACCAGTTCTCGATATAAAAAACATCATATTTAATTCTGTTTATCATATCTTCATCAGTTTCAATTTCTCCTCTACAACCTTTTACTTGAGCTAGACCAGTAATACCTGGTTTAACATGGTGTCTTACCATATATTTTTTGATCCGTTTTCCGTAGTTTTTATTCTGCGTCCAAAGATGTGGTCTCGGCCCTACAATAGACATATCTCCCAATAAAACATTAAAGAATTGCGGTAATTCATCAATACTGGTTTTTCGAATAAATTTACCTATCCTTGTCACTCTTGGATCATTTCTTGAAGCCTCTTGCTCTGTCGTTTGATTTAATCTCATCGAACGAAATTTATAACATAAGAATTCATCTTCGTTTAAACCAGGTCGACTTTGTTTAAAAAAAATAGGTCCTTTTGATTCTAATAAAATTAACAATCCTAAAATTGGAGTCAACCAAGATAATAGAAATACTATTACAAATAAGGAAAATGATACATCAAAAAATCTTTTAAAAAGACTAGTATAATAATTGTCTAAAGGTGATTTTTCTAAAGAAAGTACGGGAAACATTTCAAAATGATTCACGCTCATGTTTTTTGAGAAAATCAATTTAGCATCCGGTATAAATTTTATCTCAACTTTATTTTCATCACAAAAATCAATTAATTCTTTTTGCTGCTCGTTTGTGATTTCATCTATAGAACAAAAAATCTCATCAATTTTCTCTTCGAAAACAAAAGTTTTTAATTCCGCTATTTTTCCCTTAATCAAATTATTTGTTTTTCTATCGGAAAAAAAACCTTTAAAAACATATCCATAGTCAGTTCTTGTTTCAAAAATTTTTTTCAAATCAAGAGCCTTACTGTTATACCCCACAATGATAATGTTTCTCAAATTATTACCTGTAATAATTCTGTATTTCTTGAGGTAATAAAAAAAAGCGGTTTTAAAAATCACAACCAGTAATGTAATTGAACTAATATAAAACGCTGTAGCTCTACCGCTAAAAATAGCAGACTTATAAAATGGGAAAAATGCGATTACCAAAAGTAAAAACAAAGCCATTTGCTTAACTATTTTTCCTAAAATTTCTGTATAGGGCGTAAATCTATAGATTTGATAGAACCTTATAAAAAAAGATAATATAGTCCAACTTAAAAACAAATAACAACCAAAAAAAATATCGTTTATCAATAGCTCATCCTTATAGAAAAAAGGAAAAAGTATTAGTATAGAACTAACATCTAACAAATAACTCAAAAGTCTTAAATATTTTGAATATCTTTTTTGCACTATTATAATTTAGTGAATGAAATTAGTAAAATCTTTATGTTCTTCTTTGGCTAACTCTTCTGCAGAAAGCGATTTGAAATAGTCATACGTTATTTTCATTCCTTCTGCACGTCCTACTTTAGGTTCCCAGCCTAATAGTTCTTTAGCTTTAGTAATATCTGGTTGACGTTGCAGTGGATCATTAACCGGCAATTCTTTGTAAATTACTTTTTGAGTTGTCCCTGTCAATTTGATGATCTCGTCTGCAAAGTCTTTAATCGTTATTTCATCCGGATTCCCGATGTTTACCGGCAAATGATAATCTGAATGTAACAAACGGAAGATTCCTTCTACTTGATCGTCTACATAACAAAAAGAACGGGTTTGGCTTCCATCACCAAAAACCGTTAAATCCTCACCGCGTAAAGCTTGACCGATAAATGCCGGAATTACACGTCCGTCATTCAATCGCATTCTTGGTCCGTAGGTATTAAAAATACGAACGATTCTAGTTTCCAACCCGTGAAACGTATGATATGCCATAGTGATAGCTTCTTGATAACGTTTCGCTTCATCATAAACTCCTCTCGGCCCTATGGTATTTACATTTCCATAATAGTCTTCCGTTTGTGGATGTACTAGTGGATCACCATACACTTCAGAAGTAGATGCAATTAAAATTCGTGCTTTTTTTACACGAGCCAATCCTAATAAATTATGTGTTCCCATTGCTCCAACTTTTAGCGTTTGAATAGGAATTTTCAAATAATCAATCGGACTTGCCGGTGAAGCAAAATGTAGTATATAATCTAGTTGACCCGGAACGTGAACAAACTTGGTTATATCGTGATGATAAAATTCGAAATTCTTTTCTTTAAACAGATGTTCAATATTCTTAAGGTCTCCAGTAATCAAATTATCCATTCCTATGACATAATAGCCTTCGGCAATAAAACGATCACATAAGTGAGATCCTAAAAATCCGGCTGCTCCGGTAATTAATATTCTTTTCATCTTGTATTTTTTGTAGTAGTTGATATGGCAAACAAACAATAAAAGGCACTAAAAAACACCACTCCTCTTTGTCGCCACAAAAATGATTCGGTCAAAAATAAGCTTATCATCAGAATTGTAAAAGCAATATGCATAAAATCTTTTGTCCTAATGGCATAATATAGTGACAAAGCTAACATTATAATCAATAATAGAAATCCAATAAACCCTAATTCGGCAAAATTTTGAATGTATTGATTGTGAAAATTTAGATTGCCATATCCCGGATATAAATTATATTTTTTTTCTTTCTCCTGTAATTTGCTAATTGAGGCATTGAGTCCAAAACCTTTCCAGAAAATAGATTTTTCTTTTAAAAGTTCAAAAAACATTCGAACTTGATATACCCTAAAAGCTGTTCCCGGAAAATAATCTCCAAACGAAAACTTTTCATTATTCCAGGCCTCATAAATACTAACAACATGAACACCTTGTGTATTAATTGTAGTGATATCTTCACTCAACCCTTTATCTGTATTCGATTGAAACTCAACCAAAAACCGTTCTCTAATTCTGCTAAAGGACAATAGTATAATAACTCCAAGTACAATTATACTTGCACTTCTCAAACGCACTTTATGAGAAACTTTGGCAAAGAAAAACACGTAGGTAAAAATCAATAATACAAAGATCAATATTATATTTTTGGAAGCCAATAAAAGAATAAAAACAAACAAGAAAGCCGAGCTTACATAATCTACTTTTGTCTTTATTGCTTTAGTGAAAAAATAGAAGAACGCTAAGGCTGCAAAGACAGAAATATGAATGGCATTGAGCAATTTGGGAACCAAACCAAAATCATCTTCATACTCGCCATGGTGAAAAAAGACTCTATTATCGCCTGTTAAAAGATACCTAACTAAAGCTCTCGATATAAAAACAAAAGCTAAAATTACAATTGAAAAACTATAGTATTTTAAAATTTTCTCTTTTATTCTTTGATTAAAAAAAGGAAGAAATAGCGACAGAAAAGGAAGAATTAAAAGCACTATTTCTTTAGGAATAGCTCTCAGTGTCCGCTCTTTGTCAATTGACCAAAAATAAGACAGAAACATCCAAATAAATAGTAGAATGGGAGTCCATAATTCTATTGATTTCTTAAAGGTTAATTTTTTGATGTTAATTAAAAAAAACAGCCCTAAACTAGCTAAAGCTATATTGTTAACTCCTAAAGGCAAAGGAATCGTAACCAATAAAAGCAAAAAAGGAATAAAAAAACTATTAGTTTTCTGACTTTCTTTTAAATCTTGCCAAACATTCTTCAAAAAACTGTAAATACTGTTCATTTATGGTATTCCAATTAAACTGTTTTTCTATTGCTTCATAGTTGGTTTTAACCCATTGCAAGTTATCACTTTTTTTAACAGTACATAAAAGGTTTTTAACTTCTTCGGCATTTTTGAAATAAAAGGCATACTTCTTTAATACTCCTTTATTGAATTCATTGTTATGTGCGGCAATTAAAGCTTTTGATGACATTGCTTCAAGAAGAGAAGGATTTGTTCCTCCTACACTATGTCCGTGAAAGTATATGTTACTAAAATATCTTAAATTATTTAAGTGCTCAATGTTATAGATACCTCCTAAAAATCTAATATTTGAATACTCCTTGAATTTATTTTTTAAATATTCTCCATATTTTGTTTCATGTTTCCCAATGATTAATATAGGTGTTTTATCTGAAGTATTTAAAGCTACTCCTTCTAACACCATCTCAATATTATTCTCCGGCTCAAAACGAGCCATCACCATATTGTATTTCTCTTTTTCTACATTGTAAAGCTTCAGTAAATCTTCATTAGGAGAAGAGAATAAATGCGCACCATAGGCTATATATGTCGAATTTTTCTGATATGTCTTTTTGAGATGCTTTTGAATACCTATTGAATCTGCAATTAGGAAATCTCCAGATTTTGCAGCCAGCCATTCTGCTACTTTTAGAAATTGTTGTACAGGCCAAGAATATTTGGAACGTTTCCACTCTAAACCGTCCATGTTAATAATATTTATGGATTTTTTAGGCATTAAGAAAAACCAAATAGAATTACTGGTATATCCTAATTGTAAGATGATGTCAAAATCACGTTTACGAGAGTCCATGATACAATTATAATCATAAATAAACTGCCCAAAGGTTCCGTATTTATATTCTGGGTCGTATTGGTGAATGATACTTACACCCTGAAAATTTTTCTCTTGAAATTTATGATTATGAGAATTGTAACAATATACCTCGTGACCTTTCTCTACTAAATATACTGAAAAATATTCTGCAAATTGTTCAAAGCCTCCATAATAATTGGGAATACCTCTTGTTCCAAGAATCGCAATCTTCATACCTTAATCTTTAATGAAAGCAAAAGTATAATTTTTTATTTTTTTTGACATTAAACTTTTAGTAATAAATCTTCAATTGTTTTCGCATAATTTTTAACCGAGAAAACATTTATTGCTCTTTGAAGACCATTTTTACCTAATTCTTCTCTTAATTTTTGATTTTCAATTAATTTCTTAAGACAAGACTCTAAATCTTTTTGGTCATTAGGTTTAAATAACAAACCAGTTTCATCAGGTATTATAATTTCTTTTAGTCCTCCATGATTTGCCCCAATAACGGGTTTTCCTGCCATCATTGCTTCAATGGCAACCATTCCGAAAGGCTCGGGTTCAGTAGAAGGTACTACCGCAATATCTATTGATCTCCAAATCGTTTCAATATCTCTTTGAAAAGGAATAATTTTTACTTTATTATCTAAATTTAATCCGCTAATTTTAGTCTGTAAATCCATTAAAAAATGCTCCTGATTAGGAGGAGCAGAGCCTACAAAAAATAATTCTATATCAAATTCATCTTTTTGAAGGTTATAGAATGCATCTAATAACAATTGTTGACCTTTCCAACGACTTATTCGCCCCACTAATGCTATCTTTATACTCTTTTTTGAACTTGACTCTTCAAAAATTAGACTGGAAAAAGGTTCTATTCCATTCCAAACCACAACATTATTTGAGTTAATTTTCCAAAATTCTTGAGTTGCTTTAGAATTAAACAAAACTAATTCATTTGTTTTATTGTTAAGTAAAAGTCTATAAAATGATGTAATAAAACTTGGTGATTCTATAATCTCATGAACATGCCAAGCATGCGGAATTTTCAACCATTTTGAAGCTAAAAAACCTAATAAAACAGCTAATGTATTTGAATAAACCAAATCAATCTTTTTAGTTTTTAATATTTTATTTAAAACCTTTATTCCTTTAAAAAAGTCTTTAATAAATTTAAAAAGATTGCTGGGCTTAAATATATTTCTATGTAATTTTAATACTGGGGCAACTATTACTTCTATTTGTTCCTTTTCTAGTTCTACTGATAAGGGTCCTATTTCAGGCAGTACAACTATTGGCAATATTTTACTTTTATCTAATTCTTTTAAAAGAATTAAAAGCGTTTTATCTGAACCGTAAAGTTCAGCCGATTGATGAATAAAAAGGACATTTATCATTTGTTGTCTTGTGCTAATTTGTGTTTAACGGCAAATAAAAAACCAATGAGTAGAGACTTCGCATCTAATGCGTAATAAAATCCCATAAAAACCCAATATGATAAAAGTAGAAAAACACCCGTTCCTAAAAAAAGATAATTAATGTTTTTATCCAACTCATTATAAGCCTTAAATTTTTTAAAAAAGAATAATATAGACAGTATCAACAAGAACAATCCTATCACACCTGATTTTAGCAAAATAGTCATAAATCCATTGTGTAATATTGAAATTCGTCGTAAAAACATATCATTCAAATGTACTTTTATTTTCAAATCGACTTGTGAACCTATGCCTTCACCAAAAAGTAACGTATTATTAAATGAAAGTTGCTCAATGGTTCGAACATTTTCATATGAACGGTAATGGTCATGAAAATCTCTCCAATCATTTCTATTAATTTTGGTAGAAAAAGCTTCAAAGGGTATTAATTTTATTTTATATAAAAACTCATCTGTAGTACTTCCGCTTCGCTTAGGATTATATTGATAAATTGCTGCATAGGATAAAATACTAATCGTAAATAATGATGCAAATATTACAATAGTTTTTTTGTTGAGGATTAACCAACCTTTTACAGCAAAAAACAAAATGAAAAATTGAATAAAATTAGTTCTAGCTAAATAAAAGAAACTCGAAAGTAAAAAGATTAAAAGATATAAATAATAACGTTTTTTAGGTAAATCGATACCAAATTTCTTATGGAACAATAAGATGATAAAAGTATAAATTTCATAGTCATTCAAATAACCCCCATAATACCGAATATCAGCTACGCTTCTAGATCCTTGAAAAACAACACCATAACCCACTAAAACAAGATGTACAACAGCCATAATAATACCTGCTTTCATTAAAAAAGCAAGTGGGTTTATTACAAGTCTTTCTTTATAAAACTGATAGCCTAAAAGTAAACCCATTATAGGTTTTAATAAATAAGTAATATCACGAACAATAAAATAAGTTTTATATTTGAAAAAAAAACTCGTCAAAATCGCAACAACTAAGATTAAAATATATAAAAGCAAATGGACTGAGAATAACGTTGAAAAACGTTTTTTCAGTGTTAAAATAATTGCGATTCCCCAACACAAAAATGACAATTCATAACTGTTAAAAAATGGAATGACAACGCAAAATGCAAAGAACAATTGATAAAAAAAAGATTTGTTTAGTACCAATTTCATTACGTAATTGTTTTTAGAATTTTAGCCGGAACACCTCCTATCACGACTTTATCAGGAAAGACCCCTTTTATTACTGAACCTGCAGCTACCACACAATTATTTCCGACAACACTTCCGTCTAAAAAAGTAGCTTTTGCACCCACCCACACGTTATTTCCAATGGAAATTCCTTTTGAAGTGACTCCTTGCTCACGGATAAGTTGTGTCATATCATTAAAATTATGATTTTCAGAATGAAAACTAATGTAAGAGCCCATAATAACATCATTACCTATAGTTACTCCTCCTGCTGCACCAAATTCACAAAATTTTCCACAAGCAGAATTATTTCCAATGGTAAAACCTTGTCCATATTTTGAAAAATGGCTTGTACAAGACACCCATGAATGTTCACCTATCTTCACATTGTTACCAAAAACAAGTTTGTTTTTAGCATATCCATCAATACTTACATGATTTTCAAAAGTTATATTCCTTCCGAAAATGATATTTTTTTTATTTAATATCTTGCTACCTCTCCCTAAAAAAATTCGCTTTTGTAAACATATAAAACCACGTAACAACATTATACCTCTAACATATAACGAACGTATAAGTAACGATTTTGGTATATTGTCATCTATCTGATAATTTTTTCCAGTTTTCGCAATTAGTTTTTGAAAAAGCAAATGTATCATAGTTTGTTCGATTATTATTTAATTTTTAAAGGTAACAAATGAACACAAAATGAAAAGTTAGTTTCTAAATAAGTTATCCCACATTGAAATTATATGGCTTTCATCATAGTTTTGAGAATCTTTTATCGCTTTTTTGCTCATTTTTTGTCTTTTCTCCGTATTATTTATTAGCTGCAGCATTTGATTTGCAAATTCATCGGTATTGAATCTTGGCACTAAAAATCCATTTTCACAGTCCTTAATAATACTTTTTGGACCATCACAATCAAAAGAAACTACAGGTAATCCACTATTCATAGCTTCTAAAATAACCAGTCCAAAACTTTCCCAACGTGACGTAAGTACAAAAATACTATTTTCCGCATACTTATCTGCTATATTTTGCGTTGATCCTTTTAAATGTACAATATGAGTTAATTCTTCAGCTTCTACTTGGTACTGTAACGCATTAAAATCTTCTCCTTCTCCATAAATGTTCAACTTCCAATCGGGTGCTTGTTGATGCACTTTTTTCATAATTTCTATCAGTATATCAAATCCTTTCTGATAGGTAAGTCTTCCTACAGCAATTATTTGCTTTGCGGTTCCATTAGATTTTTTATTGGAAACAAAAGGCAACGAATTAGGAATAATAACCGCATTTTTTAAAAATGAAAATTTGTTTTTTTCCGCTTGTGTTAATAGCACTACTTTGTCAAATTTTGCATAAACTTGATTACGAACAATTTGCGCAAATTTGGAAGGATACTCATATATTTCGTGTTCACATGCAATAGTTTTGGTTTGACTTCCTCTTGTAATTAACGATAACAATACATTAAAAACATAAACCGTACCTAATAAATAATCAAATTTTTCTTTTTCGTTTATTTTTTTAACTTTTTGTATCAAATCAGAATACCAAAATATTTTGGTAAGGCTATTATACTGAAAAGGCTTATTAAGATGAGTAATTTTTACTTTTGAATTTAACGGATAAAAGGGTTTATCCTCGAAATTTGAAAACACGCTAATAATTGTTATTTCATAATCCGAAGGAAAATATGTTAACAACCCATTACAAAGACTAGAAACAGCACGTTCTGTACCTGCTTTTTGGGTAATATCTCCTATAATAATACATATTTTCATTTTGTAGTTGCTTTTAAGGCCTTCTGAGCGGAAAGATACATTCCTAGAGCGAAAGTAAATTGAATGACTGTACTTGCTATTGCTGTGCCAATATAACCTAACTTATACGAAAATACTATATTTATCAACATCCCCATAATAGATATAACCGAAAGTACCTTAAAAAACAAAGCCGATTTACCAAGTGTAACCAAAACAAGTTTACCATACAATTGGTCTAAAAATGAAAATAATGGAAACAAAATCATAATACGGAAGGCTAAAACACTCTCGGAGTTCTCCGTTCCAAAAATAACTAGAAAAATATAATCTGCAAGAAAAAACACAACAATTGTAGTTGCGACAATTAATAAAATACCCCAGTTTTTAATCTTTTCTAAAAACAATTTTCCTTTTCTGGGTTCTTCGTGCATCATTTTAGAGACGTGTGGAAATAGTGCACTAATAATTGGTGAAAGCATGCTTCCTGCTGTGCGAATAACTTTTTCGGCAGTAGCATAAATACCCACGATGCTATTATTACTAAAAAAACCTAAAATAAGAACGCCTGAATAAGCAATAACAGCCATATAAATTTCAGACATAAACAGATGATAGGCACTTTTCAATTGTTCTTTTACACTATTAAAACTAGTTAAATATAATGAAATGCCAAATTTATAATGTGCCACAAATAGTGATGCTATACCAGAAGTAATTGCTCCTAAAGATAAAAAAAAAGGCACCACCCAAATATTTGAATTATCTTTTAAAAAAAGAAAAATACAAAACGTAAAAATGCTTTTAAAAAACACATTAATATAAGTAATGTATTTCATTTTTTGCAAGCCTTGAAATAACCATAATGGGAAAAAAGCATTTCCTATAACAATTCCAAAGTACAAAAAGTGAATGCCTAGGTGCGCTCTAAACTTTTCCACCGTGCACACAAAAACAGAAAATACTAAAAAAGATATGCCTAATAAAACCATTTTTGACGTGAACACTTCTCCATAAATTTGCTCTACTTTCTGCTTATTTTCAGAATGTATCGAAATTTCTCGCGTTGTAGTAGTGTTAAAACCAAATTCTACCACTACTACAAATAACAATGCGAGTGTATGAGCATAACTTAACAATCCAAAAGACGCAATTCCTGCTTTTTGAATAATAAAAGGTATCGTAAGAAATGGTAATAAAATATTTAATCCCTGCAACACAGAAAGTGCCAAAAAATTGATTAATAATATTTTGTTTGTTTTCTGTGCAAAACCCATGAATTAATTTTTAAAATGACCTATTAGAAAATAGGATTATCCAATTTCTATTGTTGAACATTTTGAGTTTTTGCAGGAACTCCTGTTAACTCTCTTAATTTGACAACTAAATTTTCATTTGGATAATAAAAAGGAGTTTTGTATTCTATCCCTTCTCTATAAATAATAAATGTATTATTAACAGAATCTATTTTTGTTTTTATTTCGTCGTTTTTTAAAAAATAATTTAAGAATTCAGAACCTTTGATTTCAAAACTATTCTTTAAATAGTTTAATTTAATATTCTTAATTACAACTGAATCTTGTTCTTTATTAAAACCAAAATCAAGACGAATATGTGTAGGCAAACGCTCCTCTGGAATTTCAAAATAAGCTTTTGCCGCTTGTGTTTTAGGCTTAATATCGCACCAAACTACATTTTCTGGAGTAAAATTAACCGTATTATCTTCAGAAAAATACAAACCAAAACCATCTTTCTTTGCAACATATGCATCTACCTCTACATTGAAATTAGGGTTTATAGATTCTTTCATAATTATTGCTTCTTTTTCCCCATTTTTACAAGCAATTAATAAAACCACTGCAGCAAAGGCAGTTAAAAAAGATTTTTTCATATATCGTTTTTTATACAAAAATAATTTATTTTTCTTCATCACAAACGCTTAATTATAATTTTTAGAGACCTACATCAATTTTCTACTCATATATTAAATGACCTGTATATAATTCCTCCACCTCAACTTCTGGAGGTGTATTTTTTAAAATTACATTTCCTGTCGCTACAATTTGTCCTTCTATGCGCTGCATAGGCTTTACAATCATATCGTTTGAACCTCTATGGTAGAATTTTATCGTTTCCGCTTCAAAATTTTCACCGTAAAAACGTCCATCACCAAAATAAAAATTCAGTAGCATTTCACCAACTGAACCATTGATATAAAAATTGGCTACCATATTGCTTTCCACCACTAATTGTCCTGTTGATTCCAGATTAATATAATAATCGCCTATTCCTGCTCCATCACCATCTTCGCCCATAGCAAAGAGTCGCAGTAAACCATAATGCAACATGCCATCGCTTTCAATTCTCTGTTCGGTTTTACTGTGTATTTCTTCTAAATTTGGAGCCGTTACATACACTTTAGTCAAACCATAATCGCGTGCTAAATTACAAGACGAATTGTCTTTGACTACTAACATGTCGTCTTGTAACGTAACTTCAATATCATCAATAATATGTTCACTGGTTACAATTTTAACCTCATATTCTGGACCTTCTTTAACCACTAAACCCACGCCAGCATATACTTTCACCTTAGTAAAATCGGTAAAAGGATACGTTTGCGTTACGCTATTTCCATTACCTTTAAAACAATCTTCAGAAATACCGCAACTAACCGTTAGTATTAAAAGTAATAGGTAAATTATTTTGTTCATATTAAATTTGATAAGATGTTTTGTTATGCAGAGCATGACAAGTCTTTCTTCTAGATTCTTTTCTCTATTTTCTTTCTTTGACTACAATCTAATCCCAACCGTCGCTTCAATAGCTTCGGCTCTTCCTCCGTGTGTTTTTAGTCCTACTCCGGTAAACCAATTCTTATACACATAGTATTTTAATCCAACACGCTGATAAACACTCGTTTCATAGTCAAATGGTTTGTACACATAATATCCAAACTGTGTTTCAACTGATAATTTATTGATAAACAATTCGTGCCCTACAAATATGCCTATTCGTTTATAATCCGTATTGGGATCTTCATACTCCTTATGATCTTTTGGAAAAGCTACTGAAACAAATTTAATATAATCTCTTAGATATCTTGAAAAGAAAACATCGGTTCCTAACTGAATGGCACTTTTTCTCCCAACTCGTTTATCAGCATATAATCCGATATGATAAAACTGTCGTTGCCCTAATCCCGGCACTGGTGCTTCTGAGCGTCCGGTTCTGAAAGCAATATTATATTTTATTCGTTCTTTATAAATACTGCTTGGTGGTAAACTATCATGTATAAATGTTTTTTCTTCTTCTAAATTATAATTTAATCCTACATTAAAAGCAATTGTATTGATACCACTGTTAGGCGCTTTAAATCTTCCGTTTGAGAAGTGTGTTAAAAAAAATCCGGCTTGGATACCTATTTTTCCGAATAGATTTTGCTTTTGATATTGTAATAAAAAGTAATTGTTGTCTAATATTTTAGTACCAAAAGCATTGTTTTTATTATTGGTTTCTCTATTATAAGGATGAGAAGTCATTCCGATTCCCTGAGAAATTCGGAACATCAAATGTCTGTTGAAAAAATAAAAATTATAATGGATACCTATGGCTTGGTTGTAACCTAAATAGGGATTTTTAAAATCGATATATTGATATGAAATACCATAATCAGGATAATCATATACTTGCTCCCATTCGTTTTTTCCATGGGTTTTCCAATTGAATCCTAGCAAAAAACCATCGGGATGTCCGGTAATTAAATGTCCAACATAATCCGCGTGTTTTATGATATTTCCTCTAAAAAATTGAGCATCAATGTAGATTGCATTTTTGTCCTTTTCTTGCGAATGTAACAAACTAAGGCTAAATAAAAGTAAAAGGGCAAAAATTCTTCGCATAACTATGTTTTTGAAAGGCAAACACTTAAACTCTCTTTCCAATCTTTGATAGATACATCAAATATAGTTTTTATTTTGGTCTTATCTAATACACTATAGCCCGGTCTTTTAGCAGGCGTTGGATATGCGGAAGTGGGAATAGGTTTTAAATCGATGGTAATTCCTTTTTGAGTAAATATTTCTGCGGCAAATTCGTACCAAGAACATTGACCTTCGTTGCTGAAGTTGTAAATTCCGAAATGAGATTCTGAAACAAGTTCAGAATGACAAGTATTTATAATTTTTATTAAAGCATGGGCTAAATCAACGGCGTAGGTTGGTGTTCCAATTTGATCATCAACTACCGAAAGTGTATCGCGTTCAGAAGCCAATCGTAACATGGTTTTCATAAAATTATTGGCAAACTCAGAATACACCCAAGATGTTCTTATGATAAAATGTTTTTTCCAAGAGTTTTGAATCACTTGTTCTCCTTGTAATTTGGTCAACCCATACATACCGCTTGGAAACGGAACATCGGTTTCTTGTAAACCCGATTCGCTTTTTAAAGGCAAACGCAATTCTCTGTCATAAAATGACTTTCCATTAGAAAAATAGGCATCAAAAACAAAATCGGTTGAAACGTGAAGCAAAATGGTATCCCATTCTTTGCATACTAAAGCTAAATTTTCGGATCCGTTTGTATTGATGTCAAATGCCTTTTCGGGCTCGCTTTCGGCTTTATCCACTGCGGTATAAGCCGCCGCATTGATGCAAAAATTAGGCTTGTATCGGTTAAAAACCGTTTTGCATTGTTCAAAATTAGTAATATCTAATGCTAATGAATCACAAAACACAAAATCGATTGAAGGATATTGTCCTGCAACCGATTGTAAAGCTTGTCCTAATTGGCCATTGCCACCCGTGACTAAAACTACCATACTTTTTTAGCGTTTTCTAGTGTGGGTAAAATAGTATCTTTTTCGGAAATAAGTAATTCCGATTCTTGAAAATTCCAATCAATGTTTAGTGTCGGATCATTATAGATCAATCCGCCTTCACTTTCTTTATTATAGAAATTATCGCATTTATAAAAGAAAGTTGCCGTTTCACTTAACACTAAAAATCCGTGAGCAAAACCTCTTGGAACGAAAAATTGTTTTTGGTTTTCACCCGATAATAGAACCGATTCATATTGCCCGTAAGTTGGGGAATTGGGACGTAAATCGACTGCAACATCTAATACTTCTCCTTGTAAAACACGAACCAATTTAGCTTGAGCATGCTCGCCTGTTTGATAATGCAATCCGCGCAAAACACCTTTTGAAGAAAACGATTGGTTGTCTTGTACAAAATGAACTTCTTGACCTATTCCGTTGGCAAATGTTTTTTCGTTAAAACTTTCCATGAAATAGCCTCTTTCGTCCTTAATTATTTTGGGTTCAAGGATAAAACATCCTTGTAATTTGGTTTCTATAAATTCCATCAACAATGTCCAATTTCAATCTCAAATTCAACAACAAAGAATCTGAAACTTAAAACAATTTTTTAAATTAAACTGATTAAATGTTTTCCGTAACCGCTCTTTAACAAAGGTTCTGCTAACATTTTTAATTGTTCCGCATTAATATAGCCCATCTCGAAAGCGGCTTCTTCAATGGCCCCGATTTTTAATCCTTGACGCTCTTCTATAACCTGAACAAACTGTCCGGCTTGCATCAAAGATTTAAATGTTCCAGTATCTAGCCAAGCCGTTCCTCTATCCAAAATAGAAACTTGCAATTTCCCTTTTTCTAAATAGGCTTTGTTCACATCTGTTATTTCTAGTTCGCCACGCGGACTCGGCTTAATATTAGCTGCAATTTCTAAAACTTCGTTATCATAGAAATAAATTCCGGGAACAGCATAATTGGATTTAGGCTGTAGCGGTTTTTCTTCAATAGAAAGTGCTTTTCCTTCTTTATCGAATTCAACTACACCATAGCGTTCCGGATCGTGAACATGATAGGCGTAAACAATTCCTCCTTCGGGATTATTGTTGGCTTGTAACAACTCTGCTAAACCTGTTCCGTAGAAAATATTATCTCCAAGAATAAGCGCGACTTTATCATTACCTACAAATTCTTTTCCGATGATAAAAGCTTCTGCTAATCCGTTAGGATGCTCTTGCACTGCATATTCAAATCGGCATCCTAATTGAGAACCATCACCTAATAATTTTTCGAATAAAGGCAAGTCTTGAGGTGTTGAAATAATTAATATTTCGCGAATTCCTGCCCACATCAACGTTGATAACGGGTAATAAATCATGGGTTTATCGTAAATAGGCATCAATTGTTTACTCACCGCTAATGTTAACGGATGCAAACGTGTACCTGAACCTCCTGCTAATATTATTCCTTTCATGTTTTTAATACGGCAATTAGACTATACGTCAATGTGCCAATTATTTATTATTCATATTTTTTGTAGAAGCAATTATTTTATTAGATATCTTAAGTATTTCAAAAATATCATTTAATAATTCTTCAGTATTAGGATAATTTTCTAATTCGTTACAAAGAAATAACCAAAATTCAGTTTCATCAGCTTCTTTCATAGCAATTTTAATCTTATGAATAAAATCGGCTCTGAACTTTGAGCTTCTTTAATATTCGCACCAATTGATGTTCCAGATTTTAATAATTGATTTGCAATAACAAATTTTTTATTTTCTTCTAACCTCTCAGTATATTGAACAATCTTTTTAGCAAACTCAAAACTTTTCAACAAAATTAAATTGTCTTTGTACTTTTCATTAAATGTTATCATGCTTATAATTTTTATTTCACTTGATACATTGTAAACATCGGCACATTGACTTATTGTTTAATTGACAAATTTATCAAGATACCATTCAATGGTTTTTACAATTCCGGTTTCAAAATTTTCATCGGCTTTCCAGCCCAACTCATTTTCTATTTTAGTAGCATCAATAGCATAACGCATATCGTGTCCCGGACGATCTTTTACAAAAGTAATTTGTTCTTTATAACTTCCGGTTTGTTTGGGTTTTATTTCGTCTAAAATAGCACAAACTTTATCTACAATATAGAGATTATTTCTTTCATTTCTTCCGCCAATATTATAGGTCTCACCTGATTTTCCGGTTTTGAACGCTAATTCAATTCCTTTGCAATGATCCAAGACATACAACCAATCGCGAACGTTTTTACCATCGCCATAAATTGGAATGTTTTCTCCGGTTAATGCTTTTCTGATGATGGTTGGAATTAGCTTTTCATTGTGCTGTTTTGGTCCATAATTATTTGAACAGTTTGTGGTCACCACATTCATTCCATACGTATGGAAATAGCTTCGAACAATCATATCAGAACCCGCTTTTGATGCTGAATAAGGGCTGTTTGGCGCATAAGGCGTTGTCTCTTCAAACAAACCGGTTTCGCCTAAAGTTCCGTATACCTCATCGGTTGACACATGATGAAAACGAGAGTTTTGAAATTCAGTTTTGTATTCATTGGGTCCATTCATCCATAATTTTCGGGCTGCATCCAATAAATTAAATGTTCCTAAAACATTGGTTTTAATAAATGCTTCCGGTCCTGAAATAGAATTATCTACGTGACTCTCGGCAGCAAAGTGAATCACATCGTGAAATTGATACTTGTGAAACAAATTGTCAATAAAATCTCTGTCGCAAATATTTCCTTTTACAAAAGTATAACGCGGATGTCCTTCAACTTCTTTAACGTTCTCTAAATTTCCTGCATACGTTAAAGCATCTAAATTGACTAAGTAATAGTCTTCGTTATTTTCTACAAAATAAGGAACAAAGTTAGAACCAATGAATCCGGCTCCTCCTGTTACTAAAATATTTTTCATTTAAGCTAAATTTCTTTTGGCTAACTGATTTTTATAAAAATTCTTTACTGAAACAAAAACAAAAAATAAAAACAAAAATACTATCGGAACTACCAATTTCATTTTTCCATTTAATCCTTTTGTAGCTTTTATGTTTAGTGTTGAGCTTACTTCTTTAATTATTTCGTCATTATTTAATAAACTAATTTTAATATCGCCTTGGTCTTTTATCAAATTATTTTTTGTGTTAATAATTTCATTAATCTGATTATTGTCACTAATATAAACCATTTTATCAGTTCTTGAAGCACTAGAAGCAGATTTTGAAAAACCTTCAACCAACTTATCTATTTGTTTGATAATACTATCATTAGTATTAAATTTATTTTTTTGATTTTCTAAATATTGTGTCTTAATGGACGAGTAATACTCTGAGTCATTTAAGAATTTCAATAATGGCTTTACTGTACTTTCTAAACTAGTATTTTCTTTTGTTGAAAAGGTGATTGAATGATACGGATAATTTTTACTGGTTACTTCATTTTCAATGATCTTAGTCAGATCTCCATCTTCTGCCATTAATTTAATCAAATCGAAATTTTCCGGATTACCATCAATAAATTTATAAATATCAATTATAGGTTCAATTTTTATACTACCTAGTTTTTTAATATTTTTAAAACCTAACTCTTTAAAGAACAATGTGTCATTTTCTATTTTCTTAGCATTAAGCAATGCTATTTTTGAGTACAAATAATCAACGCTACTATAATTTGGAGTTACAATTACTTCATGAGTATACGTTTTATTTGTCTTATCCATATAATATCCTAGACCTAGACCTATTATTAAAATCAGCCCTATGTAGATACTATTGCGTTTAATAAAAAGAATTACGTCAAAGATTTTATTTACCAATGATTGAAATAAACCATTGATCTTTTGAAATACTTGTCCTAAATCGATTTCTTGGTCTTGAGAATTTGTACTCATTTTTTAAGGTTAATTTATATTAAAGATTTGTTCCAAAATTTTAATAGTAATCAAATAGGTTGGTTTAACACCCGTTGTTCCCAATCCGCCAGAAGCCAATGTACTTCCTGTTTCTAATGGATTATCAGAGGCATAATAAGCATAACGTACTTTTACATTTGGATTGATACTTTTTCTGATTTTTGAGGCTGACTGAATGGCTTTTTGATAATACGCTCCTTCCATTTCTAATCCAATGGCTTGCCAAGTCGATTCGTGGAAAAACTTCAATAAATCTTTGTTTTGAAGTGATGTTCCTAAAACGGTAATCATTGGTCCGGCAAAAACCGGAATTCCATTTCCTTCAAACATATCAGCTGTTAATTCATTATCAAAAGGATAATTATCGGCTGTACCTTCATTCACATGAGCGGAAGGAATCATAATATCTCCTTTTCCTCCTTGTAAAATACCGGCTTTACCCATGATAGAAACGGATTCTACATTTAGAAATATCTTATTTTTTTTATCTGCTTTATATGGCTTCAATAATTCATCTATAGTTTCAAAAGCTTGCTCTCCAAAAGCATAATCCATCACAATTAACACAGGTTCTTTTCCTGGTTCTAATTTAGCTTCTGGAAAAATAGTTTTTTTGAAGTCTACTTTAGCGGTATCAAAAATTTGAACATCGATATTGGTTCCGGAAGCATCAGGTAAAAATACCATTCCTTGTTTTAAAGCATATTCTTCTACTTTATTTCTCAAATCATTACTTCCTGATTTACTCAAATCTTCAAAAATTTGAAAATCGGCTGCATCTTTATACTTTTTACCTAAAACGGGTTCTGCAAAAACCGAATTCATTACACTGTGCATATTGGCACTAATAATGTGAATAGGTCTTTCTATTAAATGGTTTTCTACTAATACTTTTTTAATAGCATCAGCCCAAATTTCTCCATAAATATGATGCCCTAAACGTTCTCTTAATATTGGACTAAACGTAATGGTTCTTTTATTATTATCTACCACTTCTTCAATGGCAATTTTTCCTAACCAATAGATAACATGTAAAAAACGATCCGGTTGTTCGGCTATTGCAAATTTATCGTAGATTTCCTGAACCTCAGCAAATGTACGTCCTAGAACATTAGCTGCATGCGAAATAGCAACTTCTCTTTCTTCTAATGAAAGTTCTTCTTTTTCCTGTACTACTTGCTCAATTTTTTCCCAATCACGAGAAACTTTTCCTTCGTCATCAATTAAAACACGATCCATAATTTTATGCGATTCCACAAAAATAAAGGTCAAATGTGTTAAAATATCATAAATGTCTGAACGTCCGCGAGTGATTTCTACGTTCATTTGTTCCTCATCAATACGATAACAATTACGTCTCCTCTTAGGTGGAACAATAGCTTTGAAATGCGATTTTGAATAGCCTTCGTCTGAAGTTAAATTGATATAACGACATTGTTCGATTCCGATAGGAAGACGCTCGATAACGTATAACAATCCGTTTAATTCTACCTTTTCTTCTGCAATTGATCCGTAAATTTCTGGTCGCAATTGCAATAAGGCTTCTCTTAATGTATCACCGGAAACTCCCATGGGTTTGTAAAAACCTCTGTTGAACAAGTGTCTCATTGTAATATACAGTCTCTCAATAGCTGCCGAGGACTCTTGCGCTCTTGAGCGCGAAATGTTTTTAATGTCTTTCATTAATATTTTTTTACTTTCTAACCTACAAATGTAATGTTTTTTTATTTGTCAGAGTTAGGATAAATTTAAGATTAGGCTATAAAAAAAGAGCTACTATTACAAGTAGCTCTTTTAAAATTCTGTTTTTCTAGCTTTTAGGCTCTAATAAATTACTTTTTTTGTGATTACTTTCCCATCTTCTAACGTAATTTGAAGAATTAATAGTGAATTATTTTTTTGCACTTTGTTCAGCTCTATTTGAATTGAAGATTGATTAGTTTCTTGAGCAACTGTTCTCCCTAACACGTCATAAACCATTACTTCTGAAATATTTTCTTTAACCGAATTAATCGTTAAGTAAGATTTTGTATTAACCCAAATGTTAGTTTCTGAATTACTTACACTTTCTTCTTTTAAATATGAAGTATAACGTAATGCAAATCGATTATCTATAGTTCCCATTGATGTGTTAAAACTATAGGGAGAATTTCTTAAATTATGAACAACATCAAGAGCATAATCTTCTAAATAAATATTTTGATTTGTTCCTTCAAATAATCCTTCTACTGCTCCGATTGCAAAAACATAATTACCGTCTTGAGGAATTTTAATTCCTAAAGGAACTACATCTGTATCTTGAAAAGGAAGACCTTTTCCTTGAATAATCATCTTTTGATCATTAACCAATGAATATAGATTAAATTCTTTTTTATTATCTGCAGGTGCATCATACAATCTGTCTATTCCTTCTTCAGCTCCCTCAATATATCCTATTAATGCTCGTCTTACTTTTCCTGTATTAACAGAAACTAAATCTATCCAAATATTATTTTTTTCTTCGCTTACAACCAAATCCTGAGTAGTTCTAAAAAATTGGTTATTCAAATACGTCATATCTCTCATTGAGTTAGTAAATGTAACACTCTCTGTAGTTGAAACACTTGAATCACTCATTTTAACGAAAAAACCTTGAGCAGAAGCTATATTTCCATTAAACGTTGCCGGACCTGAAGAGGCTCCTAAAGCATTATAAGTAATATAATCACTTACAGAATAATTATAAAGATACGTTCCATAAAAAGGAGTTGAAGTAGTATTTGCAGGCGCTGTACTATGCGTCCAAATATTAATAAAACCATCGATATTTGTATTTGCATTTAAGAACCTAATTGCATTAACTGCGCTTGGATAAGGATTACCTATTAAATTCCAGTTGTCATCATTGTTAGTTGCTAACGTGCTTGAGTTTCCTGTATTGTAATCCGCTCCCGTATAAGTACCTCTGGAAACAGCCATTGTAATAGTACCATTATTAGGCGCACCTACAAAGTCAGCAGTAAATGTTTGAGATAAAGTACCGAAAGTATTTGGCCCTCTAACTATATATCCTTTTCCGTTTACCATTGTTTCATTTCCATTAACCCAAATACCATATCCATTTGTATTTGAAACAACCGTTGGAACCCATTTCCAAATGAAATCAGTTGGTGTATCAGTAGAAATAGTAGCGGCATTAAAATTAGCAACAGGTGTTGACCAAAACACATAATCAGACTGAGCAATTGAAACATCTCTTTTTACGGTAATATCTCCTGTATTAGCCACCTCTTGTTTTTGAATTAAACTGGCACTATTTTCTATTGTTAACATGGAACCTGTAACTACATCAACTGTTCCTGTAACTACCAAAGAATGTCCGGGATTGAATACTACTCCCGCCCCACTATTAACAGTAACCGTACAGGCTTCAAGATCAGTTGTAGATGAATAATTTGCACTAAAAACTGCAGCTGTAAATTTAGTAGGCACACCATTGTCCCAAGTTGTTCCATCCCAAGTTGAAACCAAATCTCCACAAACCGTTCCCGTTGTAGGTCCTATTGCATAACCTCCTCCTAATTTAGAAGAAAATGTTGCACTAAAAATAACATTAGCTCCAAAAGCTCCTATTGTTACCGGAATTTCTTCAATTGTATAGTTTTCAAAATTGGTAGCATTAATCAAACTTATTGGATTTTCTATGACTTTAATTATTTTTAGTTCAGAACGTGTTTTCCCTGTTACTGTTTCCCAAGCAGCAACTTCTGCTTCTGTAAAATAAAAACTGATCGTATAATTTCCTGAATTGGTATCATTAGCAGGATCTACAAAATATGTTTTTGACAACAAATAGTTTTGCGTATTGGGATCTACAAAAACAGCTGAAGGTGCTCCAACTGAAGTCTGACTTCGATCTACTTCAACAGTTACACAACCATAATCAAACGCATTACTTGAATTAATTCCGGTCATAATTTTACTTGTTGCACTGTCTGAAGCATACACTTGCCCTGAAGTAGGAATAGTTGCTAAATATCGGGTAGCATTGTTAACTTCTGTTTGAACATCTGTAGAAATTTCGGCCTCAATCAACATTGTGTCTACCAATAATAATCCAATATTTGTAGTATTTGAAGTATTTACATGTCTAAAAACAATATAGCCTGTTTGTCCAGATAAAGCGGTTAAATTATGAATATTTAAAACTGAAGTCCCTTCATTAATAATTAAATTGCTAGCCAAAACAGTTCCTGCTAATATTGTTGTTTCTGAAGATGCATCAGTAGTGAAGTATACATTTAAATTACCTGCATTCCTTGTTTGAGCAGCGTCATCGTAACCCGCTAAAATATAAGACAAGCTTATACTATTAACTCCAGCTGGAAGCGTAATTTGAGGGCTGATTAAATAATTATTAGGTTTAACATTTGTATTTGAGCCTCTTAAATAGCTCAATGATTTTTCAGAGAATGCACTCTTTCCTGTTATTGTATTTGGGGCTGTTCCATAACCATCAAGACCTGTTACCAATCCCCAGTTATAAGAATCTCCATCCTGATCAATTCTTGTCCAACCCGTTATATCTTCAAAATCTTCTTCAAAAACTGTAATGGTTTGTAAAGGATTGGGAGCAAAATCATCATTAAACAATGTAATATCCATGGTTGTTGAACCTGAATTAACCAAAGCATCTCCTCCATTTGCGTTGACACTTAGTTGTACTTGAATTGTTTCATCGGTTTCTACTAAACCATCATTATAAACTCTTATAGTAAGGTATTGATCTGTTGTAGTTCCTTCAGGAAAAGTTACCGTTGAATTAACAATACTATAATCTATATTTTGAGTAGCTGTTCCTCCTGTTACTGTAAAAGTAACATCAGCATTCGCTGTTGCAACTCTTGCGATAGTCACCGGAAAATTATAATCTGAATAATTGCAATTTGTTCCTTCGTTAATAGATCCTGTTGGTTGACCAAACTTGATATATGGCGCTGGTGCTTGACAAGCTGTTGAAGCATTGAGTGTATTTCTTCTAGGCGAATTGGTCATAACAGCAACCATCCTATCTTTTTGATTCTGTGTAAAAGTATCCATACAGGCATCATTTGTATAATCCATATAATTTTGAATCATATCATTACCCGGATCCGTAGGACAAGAATCGACCGTACTACAAGAATAATTTGCTTGACCGGCAACAGGAGTATCTGGACAAAAATCATCAACTGTACATCCTCCGTCACCCCAAATGTGTCGTAGTCCTAACCAATGCCCTACTTCGTGAGTCATTGTTCTTCCTAAATTATAAGTAGCATTCAATATAAATGTACCATCATTTTCAGCTATTGTTCCCATTGCATTAAAAGCTGCAACTACACCATCAGTATTTGCAGCACCCCCTGTAGTTGCTAAACCAGGTAAACCTGAAGCATCCGGAAATTGAGCATAACCCAGTAATCCTGACATCCCTCCTAGTTCTAAACTTCTTCCTCCCGGTCTAATCGTCCACATATTCAAATAATTATCAGGATTCCAAATGGTTGCTGCTTTCATTGCATCTGCATCTGCAAATGTTTCCCAATCCGGACCGCCAGCTCCATCTGCAACATTATTACTATAAGGAGTAATTACATGTCTTACTATACCTGTCGTTGGATTACCATTTGGATCTGTCTGCGCCAAACAAAAATTAATTTCACAATCAACTGCTAATCCTGTACTGTTCACACCACCAGGAGTACCTGCTAATCTTCTGTAATCTTCATTCATTACATTAATCTGAGATATTGCTTGCGCATCTGTAATATTTTCTCCAGTTCCTAAAGCATCTCCGTTATGAATAATATGTATAACTACAGGTATATTATATACTTGTTGAATATTTCTTCCTGCTGCTCTATCCGCTTTAATTTGGGCTATTTTAGGTACTAACCAAGCTTCAAATTGTTCCGTTGTTGCTCTTTTAGGATATTTAGTTTTTAAAAAAGATTCATATTCTGTTGAATGGCAACGAATATGTCCACTTGGTGTTAAGTTTTGACCAAATGTAACAGGTTGTTTAATACTAGTTGTGTTGTTTAAACTTACCAGGTTCTGGTTTTGTCCTATTAAAAAAACAGAATATAGTAAACCAGAGATAATTAAAAAATTTCTCATAACAGTAGAGGATTTGTTAAAAAACGACCTAAAGTATGAGATTTTATATTATAAATCAAAATTTATTTAAAAAAATGTTATTTTTTAGTTAAATCTTAAGAAAAGTAAGTAGTAATTAACATGTTTGAAAATTATTTTCAAAGTGAAACATTCAATTTATCTACAATAGAACGATCATTACTTAAACGTGGTAATTTGTTCTGTCCTCCAAGTTTACCTATAGATTTCATATAGTACTGAAAACCATTATCTTGTACTTTAGTAATCACCAAAGTTCTCAAAACACTACCCGAAATCAAATCGTCATAATACACGTTTTGTTTTCGCATGGCTTCATCTATTTTAAGTGAAAAAGCAACTAAATCTTCCGGTTCGTTTTCAAATTCAATAAACCATTCGTGATATGGCAAACCGTCTTTAGGTGTAATTTGTGGCGCTACGGTAAATTCGTTCACACGAACATTAGTTCCTTCCATAGCTTCTTGCAAAGCCGCTTCCACTTCTTTACCAATAACATGTTCGCCAAAAGCAGAAATATAATGTTTGATTCTTCCTGAAACAATCACTCGGTAAGGTTTTAAACTCGTGAACTGAACCGTATCTCCAATATTATAACCCCAAAGTCCGGCATTAGTTGACAGAATTAAAACATAATTGGTACCCAATTCTACTTCACCTATCGTATATCGTTTGGGATTTTCGTTGAAAAATTCATCTGCTTTTACAAATTCGTAGAATATTCCCGAATTCAAAAGCAATAACATTCCTTTTTCTTTTTGAGAATCCTGATACGCAAAAAATCCTTCGGAAGCCGGAAACAATTCTATAGCATCTACTTTTCTACCAATTAAGTTTTCAAATTTGGCACGATAGGGTTCATAATTCACACCGCCGTAAATAAACAAATCGAAGTTTTTGAAGATTTCGCCCACTGGCTTATTCGCTTTTTCCTTTAGTTTTTCAAAATACATTTGCACCCAAGAAGGAATTCCCGAAATCACCGTCATGTTTTCATGTATCGTTTCTTCAACAATAGCATCTACTTTGGTTTCCCAATCTTCAATGCAATTGGTTTCCCAACTGGGCATGCGGTTTTTTTGTAAATATTGCGGAACATAATGTGCTACAATTCCGGAAAGTCGCCCCAATTTTACACCGTTTTTCTCTTCTAAAATAGGACTTCCTTGTAAAAAAATCATTTGACCATCTACAAAATCAGCTTTTCCGGTTTCGTGAATGTAACTCAAAATCGCATTTCGAGCCGCTTCAATATGAAAAGGCATTGATTCTTTGGTTAACGGAATATATTTGGCGCCAGAAGTGGTTCCGGAAGTTTTGGCAAAATAAATAGGTTTTCCGGGCCAAAGAATGTTTTCTTTTCCTTTTACCACCTCATCAACATAGGAACGCAATTGTTCGTAATCGCGAATAGGAACTTGCTTTTGAAAATCTTCGTAAGAATGAATGGCATCAAAATGATGATCTTTCCCAAATTGCGTTTCCTTAGCTTTTTGAATTAAATCTTTGAAAACTTTTTGTTGGGTTTCAATAGGATTTTGAGCCCATTTTTGGGTGGTATTGTGAATGTATTGCGCAAATAATTTTGCGGCAAATGACTTTACAGACATAACTTATTCAAAATTGATAAATTGAGTTGGATCGATAGGGAAACCATCTTTCCAAAGTTCAAAATGTAGTGTTATTCCCGAATTAGGATTAGTAATTCCGGCCAAAGCAATTACTTCGCCCGAACGTACCGTATCTCCTTGTTTCTTAGTAATGGATGCCAAGTTTTTGTAAACCGATAAAATTCCGTCTTGGTGACGCATAATAACTACGTATCCGTTAGATGGTGTCCAATCAGCAAAAACGATGGTTCCGGTTGCCACTGCCTTGATCGGCGTATTATTCATTAACGTCAACGTTACCGCCAAATGCTTGTTGGCCGCACTATACTTCTGAATGATTTTTCCTTGTGCCGGTGGAAATAATACAAAACTTACTTTTGGCTTTGCCGATTCAAAAACATTGAATTTATCTTCCTGCATTACTTCGTCACGCAATTGCTGTTCCGCTTCTGACGAAACCAATTTAGATTCGTCTACGACTTGTTTTTCGGAAGCAATAAGTGAATCTTTATTAAATTTGGCGTAATCGACTTCTCCGGTTAACACCTTTTTAATGGAATTGATATAGGCTCGATTGTCTTGAACCAAAGCTTCTAGCGAATCAGACTTAATGGCTAAGTTAGTGGCTTCTTTCTTTAAAGTGGTAGAAGCATAGCCAGGAATATATTCGCGAAGTGGCGTAAACGCAATGATATACGTAGTAATTCCGATCAAAAAAATAGCACCTAAAGTAGCCACTAAAAACACGTTCATCAAGTTTAGTTTCAATGAAAACGTTTCTTCAAAAGTATCTTCGTTCAGAATAATTAATCTTCTTTTATTGAAGAGTTTTTTAATCAGTAACTTTCTTTTGAGGCGTTTTTTAGACATTTTTTTGTATTTAGCACTACAAATATAGTAAATACACAAAAGCTGTTTGAACAGAGATAATAATAATTCGTTAAAAAATATGAATTTGCTATTTTCTTATTATCTTTGTCTAATAAATTTTTTTTAAAGATGAACGCATTAGCTATATTTTTAGGAGTTGTAGGAGCACCGCAAGTTATCTTGATTATTGCAATTGTTTTGTTGCTTTTTGGTGGTAAAAAAATTCCAGAATTAATGAAAGGTTTAGGTGGTGGTGTTAAAGAATTTAAAAACGCCATGAAAGATGACGAACCTAAAAATTCTAAAGAAGAAGATAAAAAAGAATAGTAGTTATGATAACTCTTGGTGTAATTGGTCCCCCTCAATTAATTTTTCTTTCAATTTTTTTATTCATTCCAATAATAGTTTTTTTTATTGGATATAAAATTGGACAAAAATCTGGATATATAAAAAGAGTTAAAGAAGAAGATAAAAAAGAGTAATTTTTACTAATTACAATATTTAAAAATCCCAAACTTTCTGTCATTCTGAATTTATTTCAGAATCTAAAAGTTTGGGATTTTTCTGTTTTATATAATCATTGACAATTGAATGCGTTTTCTGGCTTCGTCAACCTCAACTACTTTTACTTGAACGTGTTGATGTAATTTTACCACTTCGTTTACATCGGAAACAAAGCCTTCTTTTAATTGTGAAATGTGAACCAATCCGCTTTCTTTAATTCCGATATCAACAAAACAACCAAAAGCCGTAATGTTGTTCACAATTCCGGGAACAATCATACCAGGTTTTACATTCGCAATCGAGCGAACATTAGGATCAAATTCGAACACTTTTGCGGCTTTTCGTGGATCTAATCCCGGTTTTTCTAATTCTTTGACAATATCTTGAATTCCTAAAATACCCACGTTTTCTGTAATGTATTTATCGGTTTTAATTTTACTAATTTGTTCTTTGTTACCAATGAGTTCCGAAACTTGAATTCCTAAATCTTTTGCCATTTTTTCCACCATTTTATACGATTCAGGATGCACAGCCGAATTATCCAACGGATTTTTCCCATCTTTAATTCGGATGAATGCGGCGGCTTGTTGAAACGCTTTATCGCCTAAACGCGGTACTTTTTTCAATTGGTTGCGGTCTTCAAACGGACCATTTTCGGAACGGAAAGCGACAATGTTCTCCGCCATTTTTTCGCCAATTCCCGAAACATAACTCAACAACGATTTACTCGCCGTATTCAAATTAATTCCAACTTTGTTAACACAACTAATAACAGCAGAATCTAACTCTTCTTTTAATTTGGTTTGGTCTACATCATGTTGGTATTGCCCTACTCCTATTGATTTTGGATCAATTTTTACCAATTCGGCCAACGGATCACTCAATCGTCTCCCGATAGAAACCGCTCCACGAACGGTTACATCATAACTTGGAAATTCTTCTCGGGCAATTTTACTCGCCGAATATACTGACGCACCCGCTTCGGAAACTACAAAAACCTGAACTGGCTTGTCAAAAGCAATTTTCTTAATGAAAAATTCAGTTTCACGACTCGCCGTTCCGTTACCAATTGAAATGGCTTCAATGTTATAAGCGTTGACCATCGAACGGATTTTTTTCATCGCCATGGCACTTTCGTTTTGTGGCGCATGCGGATAAATATTTTCGTTGTACAGTAAATCGCCTTTTTCGTCTAAACAAACCACTTTACAACCGGTTTTGTATCCCGGATCGATGGCTAAAATTCGTTTTTCACCTAATGGTGGCGCTAACAACAATTGGCGTAAATTTTCTGAGAAAACATCAATCGCTTTGATATCTGCTTTTTCTTTGGCTTCTTGTAAAACTTCATTTGAAATAGCGGGTTCCAACAAACGTTTGTAACTGTCGTCAATTGCCTTTTCAATATGAGTTGCACTTTCGCCTTCGTTTTTAATCACCGTTTTGTCAATGAAACGCAAAGTTTCGTCTTTATCTTCATTAGAAAGAGTAATTTTAAACTTCACAAAACCTTCTGCTTCCGCACGCAACATCGCTAATAATCGATGCGAAGGCGCTTTCATCAAGTTTTCACTCCACTCGAAATATTGTTTGAATTTTTGTGCTTCTTCTTCGTCTTTTTTGGTTTTTATCACTTTGGTTTCTACCATTGCTTTTCTTTGAAACGTGCGACGCAGATTTTTACGAATAAAGATATTTTCGTTAATCCATTCGGCAATAATATCGCGAGCGCCTTGCAAGGCTTCATCTTCATTGGCTACTTTTTCGTTGATATATTTGGATGCCAAATACTCTAAATCATCATTTTTTTGACTCATGATGATTTTTGCCAACGGTTCTAATCCGTTTTCGCGAGCAGTATCAGCTTTGGTTTTGCGTTTCTTTTTATAAGGCAAATACAAATCTTCTAATTCCTGTAAATCGAAGCTGGATTCAATTTTAGCTTTTAAATCAGTCGTTAACGCGTTTTGCTCTTCGATAGATTTTAGAATCGAATCTTTGCGTTTTACAATTTCATCGAATTGTTTACTGAGTTTTGCAATTGCTTCAATTTGAACCTCATCTAAATTTCCGGTTCTATCTTTTCGATAACGCGAAATAAACGGAATGGTACAATCTTCCGACAGTAATTGCAAGGTATTTTCGATTCCTTTAACAGGAAGTTGGGTCGTGATTTGTATGAATTGGATGTTATTCATTTATTGTTCTTTAAAATATGATAATGAGATTTAGCTACGCTGAACAAAATTTTCTCCCTTTGATCGAAATGACAACATAGTAAAATCTCTTCTTTTATTACATTATAAAATCTAAATAATTCTTTTTTGTAATTACTTCAAATGTAGCATTTGGATAGGCTTTTGCAAAAGCAACAGGAATTTTTGATTTTTTATTTTCATTCCATTTAAATTCAAAACCAGCCAAATCATCAGCATTTTCTTCTAACCAATCTAACTCTTGTTGGTCATAAGTTCGCCAAAAATAATTCTTTCGAAACATTTTATGATACTGCTGTTTTTTCATTCGTTCCGAAGCTAAATAATTTTCCCATAAATCACCTATATCTGTTCTATTTTGCAACGTATTAAAATTATTAATGATTCCGTTTCGAATTCCATTATCAAAAAAATACCAACGCGAAGATTTCGTAATTTCTTTTCTCAAATTTCTTGAAAAACCTTCTACTTTAAATAAAATAAATACTTTTGTTAACAAATCAAGATAGCGCTCTACTGTATTTTTAGACAATTGTAATTGATTGCCTAATTCTTGTAATGAAACTTCTTTTCCTACTTGAAAAGCAATTAAACGAAGCAAATCATAAATTTTATTAGCATTTTTAATTCCGTCGAAAACCAAAATATCTTTCAACAAATAAGAATTTACAATTTCGCGTAAATAGGTTTGTTTGTCATACCAACTTTCATAATGAGTTAATTCCGGATAACCCCCATAAATTAACCTTTCTTCAATATTTTCAATAGTTTCTTTAAAATTTTCATATTGTGAAAACTCCATTTGAGCCAAAGGAAACAAAAACAATGTATTTTTTCTACCAACCAAAGGTTCGCCTAATTTATTATTCAAATCGAACATAGAAGAACCTGTTGCAATAACTTTAATCCCATCTATAGTATCAACAATAAATTTTAAAATTAATCCAATGTCATCAATATTTTGTGCTTCATCAATAATTAATAAATCAATATTTTCGAGTAGTCTTTTATAGTTTTCAAGTGTTCGTTCTTCCAGCAAACGTGTGTCATTTAAATCTTCACCATTTAATTGTAAAACTTTTTCATTAGCTGAAGCTACATATTTTTTAATCAACTGTGTTTTACCAACACGTCTTGCTCCTAATAAAATAAGCACTTTATTAGGCTTTAATTGATTTTTTAAATCATCAAAGACTGCTCTTTTATAATAATTCATACCAACTATTTTTTGATAAAACTTGATACAAATATAATAAAAAATATAAATTCAGTCAGTTTATTGACGTAATTTAGCTAAATTCAGTCAGTTTATTGACGCAATTTAGCTAAATTCAATCAGTATCTAATCTTGAACAATAAAATCTTTAGTGTCTTCTTTTTTAAATTCGGGTTGAATGTTGATGTGATTGATATTGAATTTTTCTAGTAATACTTCTTCAATTTCATGCAACAATTCGTTGAATTCACTCATTTTTATATCTTCCGAACAATCGAGATGTGCTTCTAAATGCAATTCGTCTTCATTTAAATTCCACAAATGAATATGATGCAATTTTTTAACTCCTTTTATTTGGTGAACCTCCTTAATTATATCTTTGATATCAATTTCTTCTGGTGTAAACAACATGAGCATTTTGGTGGCACTTTTTAACAAATCCCAACCTACCACTAATAAATATAGTGCAATACAAAGCGTTAAAACACTATCAATCCAATAAATTTGGTAAAACATCATAAGCAATCCACCAACCAAAACCGCTACAGAAGCTAACATATCAGTTAATAAATGCAAATAAGCCGATTTCATATTTAAGTTGTGATCGGCATCTTTGTGCAATAACAAAACCGATAAACCATTAACTACAATTCCTAAAACTGCCAACCAAATAACTAAATTAGGTTGAATATCATGTGGATGAAAAAATCGGTTTACCGCTTCAAAAATCAAATAAATAGCCACTATCACTAAGGTAGAAGCATTAACAAAAGCAGCAATTAGTTCGGCACGCTTGTAACCAAAAGTATGATTAAAAGAAGCTTTTTTATAAGAAAGTTTATGAGCTACATAACTGAAAACTAAAGATAAGACATCGGAAAAATTATGTAAAGCATCGGAAATTAGCGCTAAACTTCCGGAAATTAAACCGCCTACAACTTGAGCTAAAGTGATAACCACATTTAGAATAATAGAAAACAAAAGATTTTTCCCTTCTACTTTATGCGTGTGATTATGACTGTGGCTGTGCGACATGAGTAATCAATCTAGTGTTTATTTTGAGATTATTAGAAAGCTGGAAAAAATTCCAGCTTTCTAATGTATACTGTTTTTATTTGCACGCAATTTTATGCACACGTCTTTCGTGACGACCTGCTTCGAATTCCGTTGTTAAAAAAGTATGCACCATTTCAACTGCTTGTTCAATTGAAGTAAAACGAGCCGGAATACTAATAACGTTAGCATCATTGTGTTGGCGCGCTAGCGCCGCGATTTCTTTGATCCAACATAAAGCGGCACGAATTCCTTGGTGTTTGTTAACCGTCATGGCAATTCCGTTACCGGAACCACAAATTACAATACCAAAATCAGCTTTCTTAGATTCCACATCATAGGCCACCGGATGACCAAAATCAGGGTAATCTACACTTTCAAAAGTATCGGTTCCGTGATTAATAACTGTGTGTTCGTTAAGTTCTAAATATTTAACAATTGCTTTTTTGTATTCTGGACCGGCATGGTCGTTTCCTATTGAAATAATCATGAGAATGTGTTTGTGTTGTTTATGAGTACAAAAATAAAGATAATCTTGTATCTTGCTTAAGGAATAAGATAATTTTAGCAAAAATGACGTTTAAAGGTACAATTTCTTCTTTTGGTGAAAATAGTTTAGGACATGGACCTTATATAGCAATTCCAAATTCTGTTTTTGAAGAAATGCTAAAAATTGCTCCTGACAAAAGAGTAAAATGTACTTTAAATAATTTGTTAACGGTAAGCAGAGCCATGTCACCTAAAGGTTATTTTCATTATATCT
>NZ_JBSEFI010000021.1:0-74300 GCF_053570605.1 Flavobacterium sp. U410 | reverse complement strand
ACACAGTATTTTATTTTTCAATAATTTTTTTCAAATGATTGTATTTACATTCAATTGGATTTAATTCTAAAAGTGAATTTAAATTGATTGTTTGTTGTTCAGGTTTATATTTGTTCAATATTTCGGTTTCTAAAACATAAAAAATCCATTGGTCTAGATTTAATGGATTTATTGTTTTTTGGTCTTTATGTTCAAGTAAACAAAATACATAAAAATCTGTCCATCGTCTTTTTTTTCCATCATATTTTGGATTGTCTTTTGTACCGACAGTTGGTGAAATTCCAAATTTAATTTCAGAATAATTTTTTTGTGCCCAACTTTGAATGTAAGCTGCTGATTTTATTTCTATTTTTTTTCCTTTATTAGTTATTAGATCATAGTTATCCCATTCAATTCTTTTGTCTGATTTAATTTCAAGAGCTTGTTTAACAATAAATTCGGCTAAAATTCCACGTGTTCTATTTTCAATTAAGTTAGATTGATTCCAACTCCAGAAATCAGTTAAATTAAAGCTTAAGATTTCATTATTTTCTAAAAATTCTTCTTTTCCACTTTTTCTTCCAACGACAATTTCCTGTAAATTCATAGATTTTGTGTTTTTTCAATATTGTGTACAACGGTCCTCGGCTATAAAATTGTGGCGAAAACCACAAACCGAGCGATACCAAATATAAAATTTAATTTTGAATTTTCGGAGACCCGAGCACAAAAGTGTGAACTGGCGCAGCAAAATTCGCAAAATATGCGCAAACCTAGCCATAATTTATAACCGATGTTACCAGCTGTTTTTAATAATACTTTCCGTTTTCACATTTGTGTATGTTCCAACGTTTTTCAAGAAAGTCCAAAAAGATTGTATTATTTTTTAGATTTTCACTTGAAGTATATTCTCCGCCATATGGGTTTTCACTTTTACACATTAGCATCGTTGATCCTCTTAATGCGTATTTTGTATTTCCCTCATACATAATAATTTTCATTTCTCCTGGATCCATACCGCCACGACAAATTAAAACATAAGGTAAAGTTATTTCAGAAATTCCATTGTTATTAACATCAGTAATTGTTGTTGCTTTTGGTATGAACCCAGTAAACCAATCAACACCATAACACTTATTAAAATCATAAACTTTCCAAACTCTAACAAATTCACTTTCGGAGTTTGTCTTTCTGAATAAATAAGCATAAAGTTCTGATTTATCTTGTAAAATGTAACTTTTCGAATTTTCTTCGTAATCTTTCCAACTAAAGTGACCAGTAACTGTTTGAATAAGGATATTTTCACCCAAAGCATCCTTCCATTTTAAAGCTTCAACTACGGTTCCTTTAAAATCTAAAATTTTTGGAATTTCGTCATAAAAAAGTGTATCTATTTTTAAAGTGCTTTCTGAATTAGCTTTGTCCCAAATACCTAACCAAACATCAGGTTCAAGTTTTCTGAACTTTTCAGAATGAGCCTTACTTTGCCCAAATCCAAAGCTAAAAGTGATTAAAAATATATTTAAAATGTAGTTTTTCATAAAATTGCTGGTAACGGTCTCGGCTACAAGTAGTGGCGTAAACCATAACCAAGCCATAACAAAATATAAACTTATTTTAGAAAATTCGGAGAATTTTCGGAATATTCCTGAACTAGCCATTACTTGTAACCGTTGTTAGCAATAGTGTTATTCCTTGATTACTTTTATTGTTCTTAAATTTTTGTCAGCATAAAACTTGAATATGTATGTCCCAGATTTTAAAAAGCTCAAATTCAAAACTTGACCAGGATTTTCTTCCCAATAGACTAATCTTCCTGTATTTTCATAAATTTCTATTTTATCAACTAAATGTAAATCTTTAAAATTAATATTTAAATAATTCTTAAATGGATTAGGAAAAACGTATGGTTTATTATTCTGATCTATTATTTCATTTATATTTAAAACTGGATTTGAGTTGTGATATTTTGCCATAGCAACATTTGCTGAGCTAGATATATTATTATTACCAATTGCAATGATGTTATTTTCGTTAACAATTAATTTTTGGATACCACTTGTGGTTGAATTTAAATTTGTCAAAACTAACCCATTGTTGCCAAAATCACTATTAAGAGTGCCATCAGGATTTAATTTGACCATTAAAAATGAGGAAGAAGTTGAGGAAAATGACGATATTCCAGCCATTAAAATTGAATTGTCTTCTAATATTTTTATATCTTGTATGAAATCTTTTTGACTACTTGTATTAATAGTGAGCATACCATCACTATCGAAAGATGTATCTAAAGAACCATCAATATTAAATTTAGCTAAATTTATTTGGTAATCAATTGATGTAAATAATTTTGAGCCAACTGCATAAATTTTGTTGTCTTTCAAAGTAATTGTTAAAAACCTGTCATGGTCATAAAAACCAGTACTTGAACCAAAATATGCATAATTCCATCCATTATTTCCAAATGAAGTGTCTAAACTTCCATCTGCATTTAATTGCAATACAAGCGATGATTCATCTGGATTGCAACAGATAACACCACCTATTAAAATTTTGTTACCATTCATAATAGAACAAAAAGCTCTAATTCCTAAACTGCCAAAATCTAAAATTACAACACCATTATTTCCAAAACTATTATCATATGTGCCATTTGAATTAAGTTTTATAACCTTTATATCTGCATTACTATTAAGTGTGTAACCAACCACTATAATTTTGTCATTATCTAAGATGCTTAATCCTTGTATATCAGATTCACTACCTGAAATATGGGTTACATAACCATTAACACCAAAACTTAAATCTAGAGTACCATCCTGATTTAATCTTGAAATCGTGGAGTGTGCTGGTCCACTATTACCAGCTCTTCCTGCCAAAATAATTTTTCCATCACTTTGCGTTCCAATTTTTCTAACTTGAGAAGATGTTGTACCTAGTTCAATAATGGAAACACCATTGTTCCCAAAAGAAGTATCTAATTGTCCATTAGATAAATATTTTAATACTAAATTATCCTGACCATTTTGATTTGCATAACCTCCAACTAAAATTTTATTATCAGATAATTGTATACCATCGGATGCGAAATCTACACCAGATGAAACATTTGTAACAACTTTACCACTTGAACCAAAAGAAACATCTAGCGTTCCATCAGTTTGCGAAAATATAATATTACTCAATAGAGTTAATAAAAAGTAAAAATTTTTCATAAGTTCAGTTTTTTAACATTATTGCTAACGGTCTTCGGCTATAAAATTGTGGCGAAACACCACAGACCGAGCAATTTCAAATATAAAATTTAATTTCGAATTTTCGGAGACCCGAGCACAAAAGTGCGAACTGGCGCAGCAAAATTCGGAAAATATGCGCAAACCTAGCCATGATTTATAGCCGATGTTAGCAGTCGTTTTTTTCTTTATAATATTCAATTATATGACTTATTTCAGAAATTGAATAATTTAAGTCATTGATAATAATTTTATCAAGTTTATTGTTAGCTTGTGTTATGTGTAATTTAAAATAACTATTTAGTTCTGATGGATTTGTTTCTTCAATTCTTGTTTCTTTGATTTCACACCATTTTACTTGCTTTCCATTACTGAATATTATCGATTCTTTTGAGATAATTAATTTAGGTTTCTGGTTAACAATTTTAAGTAAAGGAATTGATACTATAATTATGCAAAAAAGAATAGCAAGTATAGTATTTTTATAAATTGTATTTATATATAAAGTGATTATTACAAGTACAATGCTTATAGTTAACATTTCTAAGCTTGACTTAATTGAGTTTCTTAAAATTACTTTTTCGCCGTATTCTCTCAAATAGAGTTTTTCATCAATGCAAGTTTCTGTATATTTTGCATTGTCAATCAGTTTATTAAAAAATCGCGGTATTTTCATTTTAAGTCTCTATTCTTTCAGTTCGGCCAAAATGGCTGCTAACGGTCCTTGGCTAGCTGCTGTTGTGGTGTTTTGTTACAAGCCAAACCAAATATACGAATACTTTCGGATTTTCGGAGAAAATTCGGAAGTAGGCGAGAAGCCACAATAACAGCTAACCAATGTTGTAACCTGTTTTTTATTTAGCCTCAGATTTTAGATTTTCTATTTCGCTTATCCAAAAGCTCGAGTTAATATTATTTTTATTAAATTCTTGCTCTAAACTTTTAACATGATTAAGAGAATATAGGGAATCAAAAAAGCCGTCTTCTCCAAATTCAGAATTTACATTTTCTATAAAATTTCTGTACAATAATAGCGACTTTCCTAGTTCAATTATATTTTTATTCATAACCTCTAACACTTCAAAGTCTTGTTCATGGTCAACAATTATGATTTGGTCATTTTTTGATGTGTCAACACAAATTAGATTACCACTGTTTTCAAAACCAATAATCCAATAATTTTTAGTATTTATATCTAAATCAGAATCAGAATAATAGTCATGAATATTTGTAAAGATATTATCAAAACTAATTAGCCCAAAATCTAAAAAAGGCGCTGCGCTATTTGGAAATCCAATTTTTAAAACTTCTTTTGTTAAATCGTTTAAATTTGACTTTTCGATTTGCTCATTTGGAAATTCAGACCAAGTTTCTAAATCATTGTTTAACCAAATGTTTTTAAATTCTGTTGGATTCATATAGTTTTTCTCAAAATAGGTTACAACGTTTCTCAGCTATACGCAGGCAGGGATTTTAACCACTAAACTTCCTGCGAAGAACTGAACTTCAAATTTACGAAAAACTGTCATACGAAGCACGAAACCCCTGCTTGCGTATAGGTGATGTTGTGTGTAGGCTTTCTTATTCAATTCGTTTAAATTCAAAAGGTATTTCTAAACTGTCTCCCGAAATTAGAGCATTTATTTTGTCTCTATTTTTCCAATATTTTATCAATTTTGGAAAATCCAACGTATCGTTTTTAAATACAAATTTATCTTCTTTTATTTCTGACAGTTCAAATTGTACAAACGTTTTTTCTTCGAGAGTTCTGACCAATAAGTTCCATTTTCCGTTGGTTTCCAAAATCTTCATTATTTCTTGGCTTATTGTGTCATTGTTTTGAATAGTAAATCCAATTCCCTTGTATTCCGAATCGTTGGTTTTCTCCCAATTTTCAAAAGTAGCTTTACCTATTTCTTCATTTGTCCGTTGCCATTTTCCTAACAACCAATCAAAATTTTCGTACTTTTCTGTGTTTTCATTTTGTTTGGTGTTACACATTGTAAATGCAAAGGTAATAAGCGTAATAGCTATAAATTTCAATATTGTTTTCATTTTATAATCGGATTAATTCGTTTTCTAATAAGTATTCTTTTCTGATTTTTTGGTTCATTTTATTCATAACCGAAACGAATAAATCATCTGATTCTTTTGGATTGATTTCTTTTAAGATTTTAGCTTTTACCAAAGAAAAATAGAGGTGTTCGTTTGGTAATTCTCTCTCAATTTCTGAAAGAATCAGCAAAGCATTTTCGGTTTTTCCGATTTTGCTTAAACAAAAGCAATAGTTCAGTTTTACAATGGGCGATTGAGAAAATTTTTGCATCATTTCATATAATTTCACAATGTCAATCCAATCATTTTTAGTTAGCTGACTTATTGATATATACTTGCTTATGATGATTGCTTCGAGATAAAATTTGCTGATTTCTTTCGGCTTTTTGAGATAATGAAAGCCCAAATTGAGTAATTCTTTGTTCCATTTTTCACGGTTTTGATTGAAAAAAGAAATGAGTTTTCCGTTATCAATCTTTGCAGGAATCCTTGCAATATGAAAGCAAAAAAGAGCCAATAAATTACTTGTCGAATCGAATTGATGTTGGCTGAACAAAAGTTTTGTCAAAGCAAATGCTTCCAAGCACAAATCTTCATTCACAATATTTTTCATCTTTTCATTAAAAGAATCGAAACCGATATTAAAAACTGCATAAAGTATTTCTTCTACAATGGAAATAGATTTTGAGTTAGCTGTAATTGAGTTTAGGTCAATATTATTACCATTAAATTCAAGCTGAACATTTTTCTTTGTTCGGTTGATGTTTTTGTAAATCGCTTCCTGATTGATTAAAGTGCTATCAGCTATTTCGGAAATACTAAAACCAAAAATATTTTTAAGAACGAAAAGTATTTTGGCTTGATTGGAAACATTTTCTAATCCAGAAATGAAGGTAATCGTTTGAAGCCGTAAATCTGTTTCATTGTTGATTGATGACGTATCTTCAATTTGTTCTACTGAAAAACTATGGTTTTCTTTTCGTTTTTTAATTTGGTTGAACACATCATTACGAGCCACAATGAAAAGCCAGTTTTCTTTGTTGTTCGGAACATTATTTTGTGTCCAAATTTTTAAGGATTTCAAAAATGAATTTTGAATAGCATCCTCAATTTCAGAAACGTAATTTGTTCCAAATTGATTTAATAATCCCGAAAACAACTTTCCATAGATTGCTCTATAACTTATTTCTTCTTTGGAAAGCAAATTACTGCTCATAATCTTTCATTTCCATTATCGGACGGATTTCGGTAGTTCCTCCGTAATGATGTGTAGGACATTCTTTTGCCAATTCTACAATCGTTTCTATATCGTCAGCTTGTAACAAGTAATAACCTCCGATAATTTCTTTAGATTCCAAATAAGGACCGTCTTTAACAACAGAATCTTTTCCTGTTATGAGAACACCTTTTTCGTGCAATCCGTCTCCTGAAATCAAATGTCCTGCTTCAGCTAATTTATTTGCCCAATTCATATGAGCATTAGCCAAACCCTCCATTTCTTTCGGGGATAATTCGTTTAGTTTTTCAATGTCTTCGTGAAGTAATAATAAGAACTGTTTCATTGTAAATTATTTTAAAATTTCAGTAAAGACATTTTAGTGCTTCTGTTTTGGACATTTTTCTCGATTTTTTTTTCAACGGTTGTTTTGGTAAGCTTACACACAACGGTTTGGGGCTTTGCGTTCGGGTGGGAAATAGAAGCACAAAAGCCAATATTATTACTAATGTTTAATTGAAAAACTAATGTTGAATTTTGCACTTCAGCCCGCCTGACGCAAAACCCGTGTTAGTGGCAGTTTTTCTATTTTTCAGTTGTTGTGTAAAAGTCATAAGTTGCTTTTGCAATGTCTGCTATAATTTTTTCATTTGTGTCAAAATCTTCTTTTGATTCACTTACAAATACACTTATGATAAAGTATTCGCTATTAGGTAAAAAAACAATACCAATATTGTTAACTGCGGCAGTAATTCCTGTTTCTTTATTTGTCCCTGACCAACCTGTCTTGTGAGCAACAACTGTTCCTTCTGGCAATTGCCCCCTTATACGGTTTTTACCAGTTGTTGTCTCTTTATTCGTTTTCCAAAAAAAGTCATAACTACTTTGTGAAAGCAAATTGCTTTTATTCTCATAAAATAATTTAAGAGTTTGGCTTGCTGCTTTTGGTGTAGTCCAATTCTGAAACATATTTTCCCACTTAGCCTGCATTTGTTCTTCGTTATAAGTGATTTGTATATCATTTATGCCACTTTTTTTAATGTATTCTTCAACCGTTTTAGGTGTTCCTATTAGCCTTATTAAAACATCACAAGCAGTATTGTCGCTATGAGAAACGGAATATTGAATTAGTCTTTCAATAGTAAAAGTTCCACCATTAGGGTTTTCGTCTCTAAGAGGGCTCCAAAAATCTTCCGGTAAAAGTTCATCTTTGCTAATCTCAATTTTTTTGTCTAAGGAAAGTTTTCCTTTGTCAATTTCCGATAATACAGCTAATGCTATGTGGAACTTAAATACGCTTTGCATAGGAAATCGCTTGTCTCCGTTTAGCGAAAGTGTGTCTTTTCCATTGTTACCAATTATTGAAACTCCAACTGCTGCGTTTTTGTCGGATAATATTTGCTCAATTTTATTTCGTAGTAAGTCTGTCTTGTAGGAGGGAGTTTTACAACTTGTAACGAATAATAATAGTAAAACTGTCAATTGAAAAAGTCTATTCATTTTTGTTCTTTTGTTTACTTACTTTCTGTCTTTAAAATTGCCACTAACGTTTTGGGTATTGGCGAAGGCGGGCATTTGAAAAGCGTCAGATCAAATTTAGCACAAAAGCTAATAGAAGCACAAATGTTGATGTACTTCCGTCAGCCCTGCTTTTGCCAATACACTGTTATCAAAAGTATCAAATCGTATGTCGCCTTTTGCACTCAAATACATAATTATCAATAAGTTATAAAATAAGAAAGAACAGAATAACGCAGAAAAAAGCAATGAAAAGTTAGGTTTGTTGTACCAAATGTTGTATCTTTGTATCAGGTTGCACCGCTTTGAAATAGCTGATTTATAAATGGTTTCATTGTTTTGCACTCGATTGTTTTTTTTAGTACAACAAATATAATACTTTTTCTTATGGCTTCGATAAAATTAGTGCTTCGGACAAACCAAGAAGATAAAACAGGTCATAGCCCTTTATACATAAGGGTTATAAAGGATAGAAAAGCCAAATTTGTAGCCACAGGCGTAAAGCTGAAACGCAACGAATGGGACGATGACAAGCAGAAGATAAAGAAGAACCACGCCAACAGTGCCAGAATGAATGCCTTTATTTCTCAAAAAGTAGCAGATGCAGAGGGAACGGTTGCAGACCACGAACGCAAACGTAAATCCGTATCAGCCCGAAAGCTAAAAGAAGCGATAAAAGGTAAGGATATGGCAAACTTCTTTGAATATGCTTACAACCGTTGCGAACGTATCAAGGGAACGGTATCGGTTGCTACTTATAGAAATTACAAACAGTATGTAGCCAAGTTTGAAAAATTCATTGGACACAGGGATATTTATTTCGATGATATTACCGTTACGATGCTGAAAGATTATATCAATTATATGTCCAACAATTTGAAAAATGGAGCAACTACGGTACACTATTCTTTATTGATTTTATCCGTAATGTTCCGTGATGCACAAAGGGAAGATGTGATTGAAGAAAACATTTATCCGTTTTCAAAAGTTCGGGTAAAACGTGATAAAGGCAAACGATTATTTTTGAGCAAAGAACAGGTAGAAAAGCTACGCAATTTCAAAATTGAATATACAGGAAAAGACGAAGTATTTAGGGATATGTTCATTTTTTCGGTGTATGCAGGTGGTTTGCGTTTTAGTGATGTCGTGAGTTTGAAATGGGAAAACTATAACGAAAAAGAACAACGTATTACGAAGACCATTCGCAAAACAGGAAGAACCCACAATTTTAAAATCGGTCAGATTGCAATAGATATTCTGAACCAATACAAAACAGCCATATCACAGCGAAACGATTTTGTTTTTCCGATATTGGAAGATGTAGAGAGGTTTGATGCCGATACCGATTATCAGGCATATATTATCAATGCAAAAAACATTCTATGCGGTCAGAAATTGCGTAGATTGGGTAAGGATATGGAATTGCCTTTCTCTTTATCTTTCCATTTAAGCCGTCATACATTCGCTACAAATGCTTTAAACAATGGTATGCGTATAGAATATGTTTCAAAGCTGTTAGACCATTCAGACATTGGTATTACTCAGATTTATGCCAAAGTGATTAGCGAAGAATTGGATAATGCGGTAGATAAGTATATTAACTAACCTTTCTTATTCTGTAATTTATTTAGCGTTTCCTCAATCATTTCCATTCTCTTTTTAACCTTTTCAGCAGAAGCATCAAGCGTATATCCCTCGTCAATCATTTCTTTTATGAGTAACATTTTTTTTATGTTTTCATAATTGTAACGCCTGTTTTTACCCTCTTCTTCTGTTAGACTTGTAATAATTCCCTTTTCTTCCCAATAGCGGATTTGACGTGTGGCAATACCCGTAATCTGCGATACCTCGCCAATACCTACAACTAATTTATCTAAGAAATCAAAGTCAAATGACAGGTCTTTATTTGCTTCCTTTTTGCTCATTTTGCAAATTATTTACAATCAATGTTGCAAATATAGAATAATAGTCTTTATTTTGCAATTGTAAATTATTTACAATTATTGAATATTTAAAACATTTTAGGTATGAAAAAGACAATTATTATTTTAATGGCATTAATAACAATTTTAACAACAATGACTATGACAGTAAAAGCAAATAGTTTAAAAAACGCATCTATGGAAGAAGTTTCTTATGATGATGCACAGTCTTATTTGGAAGCATTTCAAAAAGTCATAAAAATTCCAAATGGCTATTCATTCCATTCTGTAAATAAAGTAAAAGCAGATGGTGTTCAGGCTTATCTATTTCGCTTGGAAAAATCTGAAAACAAGGGTATGAACGGAGAACATTACTCCTTTGTAATTTCAGAAAAGGATAAACAAGTTTTGGGATTTACCAATATGGATAAAAGATATTCCAATACAAAGATGCTTTCAAAATCAGAAACCGAAAAAATAGCAAAAGATTTTTTGTTAAAGTTGGACAACTCATTAGCCAGTGAACTGAAAAATCTTTGGATAGAAAGACACGATGAAGAAATTTCGGTTAACGGAAAGAAAACAGTCATAACGGGAATGAAATACAAATGTTATCGGGCTTCACAAAATGACTATGCGTGGGTAATTATCGGCTTTGACGGTTCTGTAATTACATTTGAGCGCAACATAAAATGGAATAACAGCGAACATAAACGCATTACCGAAAAATGGTTACACGATAATTGGTTGGCTGAGAATGACCTGAATATATTAACAGAAGAGCAAACATTAAAAAAACTTGCAGAAGAAACTTTTGCAAATGGAGCTTTAAACAAATTGAATGTAGAGGAAATGTTGCGAGGTTTTCATCCAGACTTTGCAATCTGCATAGCTAAGGGAAATAATCTTTTTCGTCTTCCGCTTCGTGATTGGATGAAAGTTGTGGAAGAATACAAGAGCAATCCCGAAAAAGTAAAATCAGGAATTAGAAACCTCGATTATTCGATTGAAGTTTTAGAAATCACAGGAAATACAGCAGTCGTAAAAACACAGTTTTTCAGAGAGAAAAAGCTCATCATTACAGACTATCTGTCCTACATAAAATATCCCGACGGCTGGAAAGCTGTTGCGAAAATTTCTAATGAACATATTGTAAACCCATTACAGCTTAGTCTTTAAATCAAATAATATGAGAACAACAATTTTAATTATTCTAACATTTCTAAGTATGAATTACGTACAAGCACAAACAAAAGAAAAATCAGCACTTATCCTTATCGAAACACAAAACGAATGGATGCACAAAGAGGGCAAACTATACAAGGCACTCGTTAAGGACAAAGAAATGATGCACAATTCAATCGCTAACATCGAAAAGGCGTTAGACTATGCAAGAAAAAACAACATTGAAGTTATTCACGTAGGATTGCGGTTTGAAAAAGGTTATCCCGAATTAGCCAACGGAAAAAGCGGTCTGCGAAAAGCCATACCCAATGCAGGTACTTTCCCGATTAACGAATTTGGTTCACAGTTCTATGAAACGGTAAAACCGATAGAGGGTGAATTTGTAGTTACGGGGCGTGTGGGTGCAAGTGGATTTACAGGTTCAAATCTTGACGTGTATCTGCGAAACAACAAAATTGAAAATCTGTACTTGGTTGGTTATGCTACCCACGTTTGTGTAGAAAGCACCTTGCGTGATGCCCACGAAAAAGGTTACAATACCTTTCTGATTTCGGACGGAACTTCTGCATTTAACCGTATGCAACAAGATTATGTTTTAAGCGAAGTTGTGCATCATTTTGGAGAGCATTTAACAACTAAAGAGTTTATAAATGAATAAAGATTTAAAAATAACATTGCGGTTTGTGGTTTTAATAGCCACACCGCTTTGTTTAGTTAATAGTTTACTCTTCAGCTTTGGTTTGACAGATTTCTGGCAGGAATGGCTCAAACGCTTTTTGTTCAATTATGCGATTTCTTTTCCCCAAGCTGTTTTATATGTTACGCTTATAAAATGGTATGACAGGAGAAAATTAAATTGATTTTAAAATTAGACTGTAAATATGCTACACAATCATCAAATAAAGCAAACCGTTCAATTTCCAGAACTTACGGCTATTCTAAAAGAGCAGTCTGAAAATGCTTTGTTTGATATTTTGGTAGAAAACGTAAAAGGTAATGACACCTATTGCCAAGAACTTATAAACAGAATACTAAAACTACCTTATGCCAAACTGCCGGATTTCTTTTCGCACCATTGCGATTTTGTAGAAGACCCAATTAAGTGGCTCAATAAATTTGAAAAACTGATTTCTGAAAATGAAGAACTTTTTGTGAGTACCACAATGCGGGGCAGAATGATGAAATGTTATACAATAATCGAAAGCAAACGGAAAGAATTAGAGATATTAAGAAACAGGCACACGAAAATAAAACCGCCAATGCAATATATCAATGCGGAGTGTGAGGAGAGGTATTTTTCATTCAGAGAAGTAAAAAGTAAAGTAAATGCAATGGGCGATTATACAGATAAAATAATGTTTTTGACAAATGAAAAGTTCGATTACGAACAGGCAAGTATAGATTTTATTAACCCAAAATTGCCCGATTATTCCGACCAATGCCAAAAAGAGATAGACCAGATACAGCATTTAATCCGTTTAACTGATGAATTTTCTAAACAACAGATGCAGAAGAATACAAACGGCATTCCATTTAACAAGCTCAAAATAAACTGCAATATCAATCAGTTGGTAGATATATTTTATCAATTACATAGAGAATTGTTTACAGACGGCAAACCCATTATTGACGGCAATATAAATGATTTCGTTGCTGTTATTGTAAATTCATTCACAGATAAGGACGGCAGGGAATTAAGTCCCGAAACAGTCAAAACAATGCTTACACCGTCAAAGACCGATAAACGTCCCAAACCCCACAAAAGAATAGACATTGATAAAATGCTGTAAATAAATCTTGTCCCGAAAGACCAAATACGGACATAATGACTTTTTTATGTTGCTGTCCTTTGCTTCCATAAACATAAAATTTCAATAAAATGGAAGCAATTATTTTAAGCAAAGACCAATACACAGAATTGGTAGCAAGGTTAGACGAAATTACCCAACGCCTTAACGCAAAGAACGAACCCAAAAAGGATACGTTTTTAGACAATCAGGAGTTTTTACAACTGATGAAAATTTCCAAACGAACCGCCCAAACGTGGAGGGACGAGGGACGTATTTCTTTCTCACAGGTCGGCAACAAAATTTACTACAAATTGTCAGACGTTGAAAAACTGTTGCAGGAACATTACAACAAATCATTTGCTAAAAAATAGCATTGATAAAGGTTTCTCAACAATAAAAAACGTTTGACTATGGTAGTAAGTATTTTTAAAAACTTCAATGAAGTGATAGAGAACCAAAAAATCATTGAGGTATTGAACGACATCAAAACAGGTAAGTATATCAATGTGATTACTTATTTAAGGAAGTCATTGGCAGAAAGCAAAATGGAAGCATACGAAAGGGCAAAGAAATCTTTGCCCGCTTTCACACCTTCCGCATCTTTCAAAGGTGGTAGAAAGTTAGAGTTTGTTACTGCATATACTCAAATCGTAGTATTAGACATTGACAAGCTCACAACGGAGCAACTGGATACAGCAAAGCAATTATCAAAAGAAACGCCTTATACTTTTGCTTCGTTTACCAGCCCATCGGGAAACGGTTTAAAAATCTTTGTTCGTGTCAATTCATCGCAGGAAAATCACAAAGAAGCGTTTATAACACTTCAAAAATTCTATGAAGAATTTTTATCGTTACCCATTGACAAATCAGGCAAAGACGTTACACGTCTTTGCTTCGTGTCTTACGACACCGATTTGTATTTGAATGAAAATGCAACGGTATATCCTGTAATTTCTACGGAAGATTTAACGCCTTACATTGAGCAATCAGAAGAAGTAATACAGGAACACACAACCATTGCAAGCAATGGTTTACCCACAACACAATTCAATAATGATTACTTGACCGTTTACGAACATTGCGTAAGATTTACCGAGAAAAAAGAAAGCTATGTAAATGGTAATAGAAACAACTTTGTACATTTATTGGCTTGCAATCTCAATCGTAAAGGAGTGCCATTGCCTATGGCAATGGGTTATATCCTTTCTGATTACAACTACAATTTACAGGAAGTAACAGCAACCGTAAACAGTGCTTACAACAATACTCACGAACACAACAAAAGCACCTTATCCATTTCGCCAATAGGCGAAATTACTGGGCAATCCAAGAGCATAAAGTCATCTAAAGATGATACAGACGAGGAAGAAGAAAAACCGAGTTTCATTGACCGATTAGAAACCTTTTTAAACTACCGTTATAGCTTCCGCTATAACGTTGTTTCGGGAAAGTTGGAGTACAAGGCTACCAAAGCTACGCTTTGGAAACCTGTAACGGATTTCGTTGAAAACTCAATCCTGCGTGAGATTTTAAAGGCAAAAGTAAAATGCAACATCAATACATTACGCAACCTGTTACGTTCCGATTACTGCGAACAGTTCGACCCATTCAAAGACTATTTTGATAACCTGCCAAACAACGAAGATGAAACGGATTACATCACAGAGCTTGCCAATACTATTACAACAACAAAGCAAGATTTATGGCAGGTATGTTTTAAAAAATGGTTTGTGGCAATGGTGGCTTGCGTAACCAATGATAAAGCAATCAATCAGACCGTAATTGTATTTAGTGGCAAACAAGGTGTAGGAAAAACAACGTGGATAGAAAAGCTCATACCAAAGCCTTTAAAAGATTATATGTTTTCGGGAACAATCAACCCAAACAATAAAGACACTTTAATTCACTTGGCAGAATGTATGCTTATCAATCTGGACGAACTCGAAAACCTGAACCGTACCGAAATCGGAACACTCAAAGAGCTGATAACAAAAACACATATCCGTATGCGTAAAGCATACGGACACAACAACGAAACCCTGCCCCGCAGGGCTTCATTTGCGGGCAGTGTAAACACTGCCCAATTCCTGAACGATACAACAGGCTCACGTAGGTTTTTATGTTTTGAAGTAGAGCATATCGAGTACACCCATAACATTGACATCAATTCGGCTTATGCACAGGCAAGGCAACTCTATAAAGACGGTTTCCGTTATTGGTTCAATCAGGAAGAAATAAAGGAAATCAATTTGAACAACGAACAATACCAAATCAGAAGCCCCGAAGAAGAATTGCTATTGACTTGGTTTGAATTAGCCGACAGAGATACCGCAAACAATTTTCTGAACACCACACAGATAGCCACCAAATTAGCAGAGAGAGCAAAGCTCAATATCACAGACGGTACAGTAATGAAGTTGGGTAAAGCATTGAAGAAACACGGTTATTTGAGGTTATCCAAAAAAAACGGTTATGTGTATGCAGTACGTGAATTAAATTGGGAAGAAGTGGATAATAAAAACCGAGAGAAAGAACCATTACCCGAACCGCCAAAACCACCGGAGCAATCCCAATTTCGGTTTGACAATTCATAGGAGTACAAATTGCATTGCTTTTCGTCTGTTTGAATGGATAAGTAGGATAAGCATTTTTAGGCTAAAACATTTTTCATTTTTTAGCTTTGCTAAAAAACAAGTCAAATTAACCCATTCTAACGCAAACAGAAACCTGCGGTTAACTGTTTTGCGTTCAATCATCCCAATAAATCCTTTTTTGTATTCCTACGGAAAGCAAAAAATAAGTTTTGTGGAAATGAGGTTATCTTACTTACTTTTTTAATTAGGTGCAATTTGGAGCAATAAGGAGAATTAAGTTTTTGATTGCAATAAGGGAATGAATTAGGGGTTTATTGCAAATGAGGACTTAATGAAATGCTGATTTTGAAACAATGAAAATTAATTCTATGAATGGATTAGACGGACTAAAAAAATCAATATCTTTACACCATATGCAATTTTTATGAGTAAAAAAGCAATTAATAGATTGAAAGTAGTGCTTGCAGAGAAGAATGTAAGCAGTAAATGGTTGGCTGAACAGTTGGGTAAAAATGAAGCTACTATATCAAGATGGTGTACAAATGAAGTGCAACCGCCTATTAAGACTTTTGTTAAAATTTCTGAAAAGCTAAACGTAAGACTAACATCTCTATTCAATGACTGATAATACAATTAAAATACCGTTTAAGGTTTCTGCAAGAACCGCAAAGCTAATTGGTTTAGAAAATTTCTCAACCGAAGAAGGTGCGGTCATTGAGTTAGTTAAGAATACCTATGATGCTGATGCGAATAATTGTATTCTGATTTTTGACTTAAAAATCAAAAAAGAAAAAGTCAAGAACGAAGATGGCACTGGCACTGAAATAGATAAGTTTGAAAAGGAAAACAGTAGTATTTATATCATTGATAACGGAATTGGAATGAATGACAATATTATTCAAAACCAATGGATGACAATAGGTACAGATAACAAACTATATGAGCATACAACTGAAAATGGAAGGGTTAAAACTGGTGCTAAAGGTATTGGACGTTTTGCGTTAAACAGATTGGGAATGCTTACAAATATGACTTCTCTCCCGACTTTGTTGGAAGTAATCGATGAAAACAAGAAAGAAGTTGAAGATACTTCCAACACTAAAACGATACCCAACAGCAATAATACAGGTTTTGAATGGACTGTTGATTGGAAGGATTTTGACAAACAAGGAGCTACTGTATCTGATGTTGAGGCTGTTTTGTCAGAAAAGGTAAATTTAAATCTTAAGCAAGAATTTCTGAATAGATTTTCTACATATCCGAAGATTAAGGAAATATTGGAAAAAATTGATTTTAAATCGGGTACCGTAATTGAAATTACCGAACTTAATGATGAATGGAATGAAGAAAAATTACGGAAGTTATTCGGTAATCTGGAAATGTTGCTTCCACCTGAAGAACAGAATGATTTTGGTATAGATTTCTTTTTACTAAATGATTTAGAAGAATTTGGAACTGTAAAGAGAGCCTATTATGACGACTATGATTATAAGTTAAAAGCGACATATGGTCAGGATGGCGATAAAGTACTCAAGGTGCAAATTTCGAGAAATGAACTTGATATAGATGCCTTAGAGAATAGGTATTCCGAGGTTTTTGAGTTTGATATGATGAAAAACACACCGTACAAGCTCGAAGATTTTAAGAAAGAGAAAATTGAATTCGATATTCCAATCGAAAAATTAATATCCGAGAAAGTTGATGAAGACTTATTGGAAAGAGTTGGCAAATTTGACTTTACATTTTATTTCTTGAAAAATACTATTTCGGATGATAAAGAAGATGGAGATGTAAAGAAATACCCATACAAAAGCATCAATAGTGCTAATAGAAAATCTTGGCTGAAAAAGTTTGGAGGAATCAAAATATTCAGAGATGATTTTAGAATTAGGCCTTATGGCGAAAATGGAGATGATTGGCTAAGATTAGGAGAAAGACAAGCCCAAAGTCCGGGAGGTGCTGGTCAAAGACTTGGAGGATATAGAATTAGACCCAATCAAATAGCAGGAACGATTAAAATTTCCAGACTTTATAATACAAGTTTTCAAGATAAATCAGGTCGAGAAGGTTTAATTGAAAATGACGAATTTGATTTGTTCAAAAATATAATAAAGGAAATCATCTCCTTATTTGAAAGGGACAGAAATGTTATAATGTACAATCTTTCCGAATTACACAAGAAAAATAATGAGGAAGCTGAGAAGCTAAGAAGAGCAAAAGAAGAAGCGGAAAGAATTAGGAAACAGAAAGAAGAAAGAGAAGAGAAAAAAGCAGATTCTAAAACTCAGAATGGAGAAAATTCTTCAGAGGGAAATAAAGAATATTCTGAAACAGAGGAGAATATGGCTGATGCTATATTGATTTTAGAAAAAGAAAGTGAAAAGAAAGATGAAGAATTAAGATTATTGAGAAGCCTTGCAAGTGTCGGCCTTATCATTTCTTCTTTTGCACACGAAGTCAGAAGTTTGAGAGCAAGATTGATTCCACGCACAAAATATTTAGTAGATGAACTGAAAAATCACTTAAATGAAGAAGATTTAGCAAAAAGCCTTGATAAAGATGATAACCCATTCTATATGATTGATTTAATGCGTGACGAAGATGTTAAACTGAAACATTGGTTAGATTACTCGTTGAGTACATTAAAAATCGACAAACGAGAAAGGAAAAATCTGGACTTCTCTCAATATTTTGAAAATTTCAAAGCTAATTGGAGTAAGGCTTTAGAGCAAAGAAACATCACTCTTGAATTAAATAAAATAGATGACAATGAGCATATCATTAGAGCATTTGAGGTAAATATGGATTCCATATTCAATAACCTGTTGTCTAATTCAATTAATGCCCACTATGGATATAACAAGGAGCAGAAGAAAATAGAAATCAGTTGGCAGAAAAAAGAGAATGATATTGAGATTATATTTTCTGATAATGGAAAAGGATTGGATAAAAAGTATAAAGATAATCCAGAGGAAATTTTTAATTTAAATGAATCCTCAAAAACAGACAATAAAGGGAATCAAATCGGAACAGGATTAGGTCTTTATATTGTGAAGTCAATAATAGAAGAGTATAATAATTCGTCAATCTCTATTATTAAAATTGAAAACGGATTGACCTTTAAAATAACTTTCAAAATAAGAAAATGAAATACAGGATTGCATATATAGATGAAGATAAAGGTTGGATAAATACCTTTTACCATACTTTTAAGAATGATTTTGATGTAACGAGGATTGAAGTTAATTCAGAGTCTTCTGTTGAGTCTATTTTTGTTAAGTTGCAAGAAAGCAACCTTGATGCAATCGTAACCGATTATTTATTGGAAGAAAATGCAGAAGTGCCGTTCAATGGAAATAAAATAGTTGAAGAAATAAAAAGAATAAGACCGCATTTTCCTATTGTAATGCTTACCTCATATCCAACACAGGCTATAGGGCATACAGATGATGTACATATCATTTATAGTAAAGATATTTTGACCGTAGAAAATGATAAAGACCAAGAGGAACTTGATATTTTCAAAACAAAAATACAGTCTAATATTTCAAATTATTATAGAAAAATAGAGGATACAAACACAAGAATTGAGCAACTGATAGAAAAGAGAAATAATCAGGGATTGAATATTTCTGAGGAAGAGGAACTTACGAAATTGTATATTTTGTTTGACGAACTTAATCCTGACGGGAAAGACTTACCTGCAAACCTAATTCACAGAGATTCTATTTCAAAACTAAATGAGTTTGTAAGTGAAACAAAAGAGATTTTGGAGGAACTTAAAAAACTAAATCAGAAGAAGTAATATGATTCCGTTTAGAAAAGAAACTCCAAGGAGAAGAGATATAAAAACTGTGGTCGCTAAGTATTCCGACCATAGAGATGAATTAAAGAAGGATTACAAATGTCGTTGTGGCTATTGTAATGATGTTGATATTTGGCGTACTGTTTGGTTTGAAGTTGACCACTTTGTGCCACAGAAATATTTGAAAACAATTAAGGATACCGACTATTCAAATCTTGTTTATGCTTGTAGGTCTTGCAATAATTCTAAAAGAGCTAATTGGCCAACAGAAGATGAATTAGTTCATAATAAAAATGATGAGGGATTTATTGACCCTTGTGATGATGAGTATGAAAAACAGTTCGAAAGATTTGATAATGGCAGAATTATTCATCAGACACAATTAGGTAAGTGGATGTATTATAAGCTAAAGCTTCACAAACCACAACACGAAATAATATGGCAGATAGAAGAAACATATAATTTAATAAATGAATGTAAGGAAGTTTTAAAAACAATTGATAGTCCAGTAATTAAAGAACGGCTTTTAGGTCTTTATGAAAAATATGTTGAATACACATTAAAACTTAGCGAAACTTAAAATGAAAAACGCAACAAAATATTTAAGTCAAAAATGTTCTACAAATCCTTGGTTTGTGGATAGGCTTATTATTTCTGCATTTCTATACATAACCAAAATACAAGTAACTAATAATAAGTTGTTGTTAAGTTATTGTATTCAGGAAAATGACGAAGACTTCAAAAACTTAATAGGATTTATAGAAGTAATAAATGATATAGGAGATAATTTAACTATTGAAGATTTAATTGAACTCTTCGAGTTCGTTATCTCACCTTCAGACAGAATTGTAAATGGTGCAATATACACACCTTCAAAAATTAGAGAATACATTGTTGAGCAAACTTTCCGAAATCAAAGAAATAATCTTAACGAAGCCAAAATTGCGGATATTGCCTGCGGTTGCTCGGGATTTTTGTACACCGCTGCCAAAGAACTAAAAAGAAGAACAGGCTATAGTTACCAAGACATTTTCGAAAACCAGATTTTCGGATTAGACATTCAAGCATATTCGGTTACTCGTAGTAAATTATTACTATCATTGTTGGCTTTATCTGAAGGAGAAGATGTAGAAGAATTTCAATTCAATATTCATCAGGGTGATGCTTTACTTTTCAATTGGGAAAACCATATTCAAAACTTTGATGGCTTTCAAATCATAGTCGGAAACCCTCCTTATGTTTCTGCCCGTAACCTTGATGATGACGCTAAAGAAAATGTAAAACTTTGGGAAGTCTGTACAACAGGAAACCCGGATTTGTATATTCCCTTTTTTCAAATTGGTTATGAGAGTCTTGCAGAAAATGGTATTCTTGGCTTTATTACAATGAATACTTTTTTCAAAAGTTTGAATGGTAGAGCATTAAGGAAATATTTTGAAGAACGTAATACGGGAATAAGAATTGTAGATTTTGGTACCAACCAAATTTTTAAATCGAAAAGCACCTATACTTGTATTTGTTTTCTTGAAAATTCAGAACGAAATTATATCGAGTATTATAAATCGGAAAACAAAGAATTACCAACAAATAGAAATCAATACAGCAGAATTAATTATCGAAATCTTGATGCGAAAAATGGTTGGAATTTAAATAACAATGAAATTATTTCCAAACTTGAATCTATAGGAAAACCTTTTGGTGAAAAATATAAAACTCGACACGGTATAGCTACTTTAAGAAACGACCTTTATATTTTTAAACCAATTGCTGAGGATGAAAATTTTTATTACCTCCAAAATGGTATTGTTCATCCAATTGAAAAAGGGATTTGCAAGGACATTTTGAATTCCAACAAACTGAGCAGAGATATAAATTTCGATGAGGTAAAAGAGAAAGTTTTGTTTCCGTATGATGATGAAATTAAGCCTAAAGCTCTTGAAGAAGAGTTATTAAAAGAGCAATATCCTTATGCCTATAAATATCTGAAGAAGAAAAAAGAAGAATTAGCCAAGCGAGATAAAGGTAATGGTAAATATGAAAAATGGTTTGCTTTCGGAAGAACACAATCATTAGAAAAAGTTGCCAATAAATTGTTCTTTCCTAAGTTTTCAGATAGAATTCCAAGTTATCTAATCAGCAATGATGATGATTTGTTATTTTATAACGGACAGGCAATTATTGGACATTCTGAGGAAGAAATGTTATTGGTAAAAAAGATTTTAGAATCACGATTATTTTGGTATTACATCAAAACAACAAGCAAACCTTATTCATCAGCTTATTATTCCTTAAATGGAACATACATTAAAAACTTCGGTATTCCGGATTTTACTGAAGATGATATTGATTTTCTAATTAATGAACCTAATCAGAATATAATTGATGCTTTCTTGGAAGATTATTATGATGTGCAATTAAATGAAGAGTTAGTTCCCGAATCAATTTAAAAGTGTAAAATGGATAAGCAATTAGTTAACGACCTAAAGCAAATAATTGAAGTATTCAACCAATCGTTGGCACAGCATTTACCTGCATTGAATAATGAAGTGAGCAGTTTGATTGAAAGCAAAACCAAAGATTCTACGGAGATAGAACATTGTTTAGACACACTTCTTTCTCTTACCACTCACGGAGTTGGAGATGATTTGTTTATCCAGCTTTTAGAATATTACAAAACGGTTGATGAAGAAGGGGCGATGTTCTATTGGAATGAATATGATGATAAAGAGGGGTAAAATAATCGCTTAATGAATGATATTTCTAACGAACATATAAACACATTCCGCTCCTTATTCAAAGGCAGAGAAGACGTGTTTGCCGTTCGTTGGGAGAAATCAGGCAAGTCGGGATATATGCCTGCCTATCAATACGACCCATATCATTATCGGGTTCATAAAATGAATGGCGGAACTTTTGCAAATTATCCTCATAAAACACATCTGCCATTTACCGATAATGAAATTCAAAAACATTTAAACGGGATTCAGCAAATTGGTGTTTATCCATTATTACAAGACAATACTTCTTGGTTTTTGGTCGCGGATTTTGACAAGCAAAACTGGAAAGAAGAAGCTGTAACTGTTTTGAATGCTTGTAAAGGGAATAATATTCCAGCCTATTTGGAGCGTTCCCGTTCGGGAAATGGCGGACACGTTTGGATATTCTTCGACAAACCTTATCCTGCAATCCGAAGCAGAAAAATTTTCATTTCTATTTTAGAACAATCGGGAGTTTTTTCGATGTTTGATAAAAGTTCGAGCTTTGATAGGTTGTTTCCCAATCAGGATTTTCTTTCGGGAAAAGGGTTAGGCAACCTGATTGCTTTGCCATTTTTCAAACCTGCAATGGAGAATGGAAACAGTTGCTTTATTAACTCTGAAACTTTTGAGCTTTATCCCGACCAATGGCAATTCTTGAATGAAATTGAAAGGGTTTCGATTGGTGTATTAGACAATTTGCATCAGGAAGTTTTAACAACGCAAAATCTGCCAATTCCTAAAAATCATAACGGTAAACTATCCATCACACTCCAACAGAATATCCGTATTCAACGAGATGGATTAACAACACTGCTCATCAATTTCCTGAAAGAAGAATTAAACTTTGCTAATTCGGAATTTTTCATCAAGAAGAAATCGGGTAAAAATACTTTTGGGACAGAACGGTATTTTAAACTCGTGGAAGAAACAGAAAATGAAATCATTATTCCGAGAGGGTTTATCGGTAAACTTTTGCGATTTTGCAAAGAACAAAATCCGGAATTTGATTTTCAAGATAACCGAAAACTTAAAGAAGAAATCTCATATTCGTTCAATGCCAATCTACGAAGTCATCAGGAAAAAATTATTGAAGCGATTTCAAAAAAAGATTTTGGAGTTATCGTTGCTCCGCCCGGTTCGGGTAAAACGATAATGGGATTGAAGATTATTGCAGAGAAAAAACAACCAGCCTTAATCGTTGTGCATCGCAAGCAATTATTAGAACAATGGCAGGAACGTGTTCAGGCATTTCTTGGAATTTCAAAACACGAAATCGGCATCATCGGACAGGGAAAAGTGAAGATTGGAGAGCAGATTACAATTGCAACCATTCAAAGTTTGCCGAAGCAAATAGAACAAATCAACAATCAATTCGGAATTATCTTGGTGGATGAATGTCATCATATTCCTGCTGAAACTTTTCGTAATACGATTGCAAAAGTAGACACATTTTATCTGTACGGATTGACGGCAACTCCGTTCCGAAAATACAATGACGACGAACTGATGTTTGCTTTTCTTGGAGAAATCATTTCAGAAATATCCAGTAATGAAATTGAAAACTTCAAACACGCCCAAATCATTGTAAGGAATACAGATTTGGATGTTCCTTTCAGTTCTAAAACGGATAATTTTGAAACGCTTTCAAAGATTTTGGTTCACGATTCAGAGCGAAACAAGCTCATCCTGAATGACATCGGAAGTGAGCTTTCCAAAGGAAAAAGAATTACCATTATTACAGAAAGAAAAGAACATATTGATACACTTTACCTTTTTCTGAAACAATCTTACGAAGTCATTACGTTAAGCGGAGATGATACTGAAAGCAACAGGAAATCCAAATGGCAAACTTTACAGCAAGGTAATTTTCAGATACTGATTACCACAGGGCAATACTTTGGCGAAGGCTCGGATTTGTCAAATATTAGCTCTCTGTTTTTGGTATATCCGTTTTCTTTTAAGGGTAAACTAATTCAATACATTGGTCGAGTACAACGTTCGGAAATCAATCCGACAATCTATGATTATCGGGACATCAAAATTGATTATCTGAACAAACTGTTTTTAAAACGAAACACCTATTATCGTCAAATAGCCAAACAAGCAAGTTTATTTGATGAACCAACAGAATTCACTACCGAAAGACAAAGTTCGGTTATCGAAAAACAAATCAAAATTGCCATAGACGATTTGGATTTCAGATACGGCAATGTTGGCTTTGAATACATTGATAAAGAAAGTAACCAACGCTTTGATTTTGAAATCGAAAACGAAGAACTCAGACTTGAATTTGAAGTATTGAAACCATATTTCGTCAAGGTTTTAAAATCCAAAACGGTTACGATTGATATTTATTTCGAAATAGAAAACGGAGTGATTTTGTCGCAATTAGCAACATCATCCAACATTGAAAACATCAATAAAGAAATCGTTGAAAGCGTAAAGTTTCCGTTTCTGAACAAGAGTTTTATAGGTCAAATTCCGACTTCAAAACAAAATATGCTGACAACGAATGAATTGCCGAAAAATCAGAATATTTACACCAATGCTGAAAATATTTTAGAAGATTTATTGAAAGGGAAACAATATAAACATTCACAACATATTCAATTTTTGGCTGAAAGACACGAACGAAATGTAATGAAATTACGGTTTGTTTTACAGCCGTTTTCATTCGTCTTTCTGTTGGAAGGAGAACAAAATTACCACATCATTTTAGAAACTTTAGACACCGAAGAAGCAACCTACATTTGGCATACCGACAAAAGCAAATCGGTTTTGATGGAAACTGTTAAACAAATTGATAAGGAACTAAATATCATCCGAGAAAAAGGAAGACAAGCCTATTTAGAAACAAATCCGCAAAATTTTTCAAGAATTGTCCACGATTATTCTGATGACAATAAAGGGTTCACCATTTGGAAAGGGTTATTGGAAGAAAGATTAATTTAACCCACCCAGCCACCGCACAGAAAAAATGCGGCTTTAGCCAGACCCCAACCACACAAAGCCAACGCTTCGTCTGTCTTCTATGGCATTGCCACCGTTTGCAACTGTCATACTTTTTGCGTTGTTTTTTGCCAACGCTCAACACCACATTGCAATCCTCGTTCCTGCGGTTGCAAAGAGCTGTACCAATGCGAAAAAAACAAAGCAAAAAGACACTTCACTCCAACCACCACCACCGTTCCGTTTATGCCAGTATGCAAATCGGTGGAAGCTATGTTTACATAATGTGGCATTATAGTACATTTTCTCCACGCTTATAGACGGCTATGCCAACGCAAAAATGTCCTATAATAACATTATGTAAAATAGCCAATGCCATAGTCCGCTCCCCGAAAAAATATCCCAACGCTCAATGCCAACACTGATATTTTTCGGGAAGCGGAAGCCGTATTTTTTCTTTCCAACGCCCTGCCCACGCTTCTTGCCACGCTCCCCACCACCCATTTCAGCGGAGCAGGGATAAAAAAGGCATCAGGAGTGGTCTGCCAATGTGCTTGTGGCAGGTGCAAACAGCGTTGTTCCATTACATTGCACTTCGCTTGATTTGCACCCGCCTCAGCACCGCACAGCAAGCGTATTGCGTTCCGCATACCCTTGCTTTTCGCCTCCGCTTCTTATTTTGGTATGCCTTTTTATCCCTGCGGATTGTTTGCCCCATTACCCACACTCAAAAGCAAATTTTCGTTTCCCATTGAACTATTCTGACTTGATTTTTTATTGAAATTGAAGTGATGAATAGTTGAACGATTTCTTATTAATAAAAGAAGAATAGGTTATCCGTACCCGGTCAATAAATAAAAAAAAGACAGCAAAGGTAGGCGGCTTGCTGATGCCCACGCTCGAAAAAAAGACAAAAGACTACGGCATAATGAAAAAGGAAAAATTAATTAGAAATTAAAATAATTTTTCCTTTTTCACCCTTCGGGACTTATTCCGTTTCCTTTTGCTTTTTTAGCCACGCCGCCTTTCAAACGGCTTTCTTTTTTCTTTTTTTTCCCTTTTTTTCTTTCTTCTTTTAAAAATATCTCGGCGGAGCAAAATTTTAAAACCGGGATTATGCACTTACCAAAAATTTACACCTACAGTTCGAAAAATCAAAAATCTGATTTTGAATTTTATGCTCTTTCCAAAGGTTTGAACAGCGGAAAACCTTTAGACACGCCTTGCCCGAATTGTTTCGTTATTTCCTGCCGTAATACAGCAGAATTAGACCATTATCGCAGTTTATTGTTTGGTTTGTGGAAAGCAAAAGCCTTTCAATCATTTTTAGTCGGTTCGGTCATTCCGTTTATCCGCATCAGAGATTTTAAAAGCTTTGTTTTTGAACAAATCGAACATTTGAAAACCAAAGAAAAAGAATTTAAGAAAGATGTTCAGCATTTTAAAGCTTTAGAACAAAAGGAGAGAGCAATGTACGAACAACTACTTTTGATTTCAGAACTCAAACGCATCTATATTGCAAGGCATTTGAAAAGGTAGCTGTTTCAGCTACCTTCTTTTGCCGAAACCAATTCCACTAATTAACCGATATTGGCACTTTTTCAGCCATATAAAGCCCATATAAATGCACCGTTCTATAAATTTGATGCAATGAGGTGTAAAAATTAAAAATCCTGCCCAATGGACAGGATGTAGTAATACTGATGAGGTTAAACCAATTACAAATTATGGGTTTTCAGAAACGGAGTTAGTTTCTTTAACTTCCTTTTCTTTATCGTCATCGGTCTGCATCGCAGTTTGTGCGATGGCTGTTGCAATCGTTCCACCCAACATCACGTAACCGGCTACGGTTACAATAGTGGCGGGAATAGCCACCGGAGCGGCTAAGATGGCACCTCCAACAGCGGTCAATGTAATACCAATGGTCCGAATGATTTTAAACCATTTCGGAGTAGGAGCCGAAACTCTTTCGATTAAATTTAAACTGTTATTTTTCATTGTTTGAATGTTTTAAATTGTTTTGTTCGATAATATTGACACGATGCTCCAGATAATCAACTTTTTGATTGAGTAGAGCATAACTGTTCTTGAACTCTGTTTTGATGAGTAAAGCCATTGTTTTGACCTCGGTTAAATCCTTTTCCATCTTCTTGAAATCGGAATGAAGTTGCTTTATAAAATAAGCAACAATGGTCAACAGCATACTCATCACAGAACCAAAAACAACGTTTAAAGTGAATGTATTTTCCATAAATAAAATTTTTGTTCCTATTTTCTTCCCCATTTGGGGAAGGTGGCTGAAAGTCGTATGAGGCTTTTTAAAATTGGAAATTGTTTTCGATGCTGATGCTTTTATCATTGCTTTCAGCAATAGCCAAAAGCTTTGGATAAATCATTTCATAAGCTTCTTTGCTATGTACAATCTGATAATCTCCATCCGCTACATCAAATCCGAAACCGCAAAGCGGACAACCTGCAGTTTGTCTGTAAGTGTTGCCAATGTGGATGTACACAAAACTGAAATTGGGTAATCCGTTTATTTCAATCATTCCTTTATGGATTTTGGGGAACTTCTGCCGATATTCGGCATTTTTACCGCCCCAGGTGTTGAGCCTTAAACTATAAATACCTGCAGGAATAGCGGTTTGATTTTGGATTTTTACCGTTCTGATTTTATCCTCCAACAAATAGCATTGGAAAATATCATTGATATATAATTGGCTGAGTGTACTTTGTTTGCCCTCTGCAACTCTTATAATTTTTGTTTTCATTGATTTTAAATTTTAAAGATGAAATAAAAAAGCCCTCTTTTTTGAAGAAGGCTTTTGATTTTGTTAGCTTAAAAAGCATCTTCAATTCGCAAACAGTTACCTGAGTTGAACGCATAATAATTACTATTGACCTCTTGGAAAAACTCAATTCCGATACACTGAATAACGGTAACATTCGTTCCTAAAGTTGGTGTTCCAGGAAGTTCAGCCGTTAGAGTAGAGCCGACATAAGCCACATTCAAAGGAATGTAAGGTGAATATTCTACAATGCTTAATTCGTTGTTTACCATATCGTCAGGTTCGTAAGTTCCTGTTGTCGCATTGTACACAAAATCCGCAACCACCGCCAAAGCGTTAATCAATCGGAAATGCGTAGATCCAGAAGGTGCCGTAATTAAATCGGTTGGATTAAAAGCAGCAATCGTAAAATCTGCACTTTCCCTACCTGGGGTATGTGTTACGTCATAAGGAGCATTGAAAACACCGCTAAGTGAGAGTTTTTTGTCAAACTCAAAGCCTAACAAATAATTTCTTTGTGTGGAAATTTCCACTTTTCGGTAGCCTCTGGCTTCCGTTCCGTCTTCCAAGTTGATTTTCTTCATTACGGAAGTCAAACGACCTGTAACCTGACTATCTGCCATTTTAGACATCAAAGCGGATAAAGCGGTACGAACCGATTTACCCGCTCTTGCACATCCACCGAACTCGTTCATATTTTCACGGGTACGTTCAAATTCCGGTGCGGTGTTTACCTGTTCTGCGGTTGGTCCGCCAACCATTCCGGCGAAAAATCCTTCCTGACCTTTTATTTTGAAGTGTCGCACATCGCCGATGGTGCCTATATACTTCATAAGTCCTTTTTGTCTTGCCATTTTTTGAAATTTTAAGAGTTAATAAATACTGTGCTGCAGCATTTACAAAGTTCTATCTATCTCATTTTACATGCAATACACAACGTGTTGTAATACAGTGCGATAAAGTGCTAACGCACCGAAAACCATAAAAAGTAAAGGTCAGAACAGCAATCGGAAGAGTAGAACAGGGGGAAAAATGACAGTCGTAACAAAACAAAAAAGCAAGGATTTTTTATATCAAAATCCTTGCTTTTCTATGTGTTGAATTACCTGTTCAAAAGTTGTACTTATGTTGTACTTGGTTGATTTTGAAGTAAGTAATCGTGCTTAAAATCAATGTGTTATAATAAGGCTTTTAATAATACCTTGTTAGCGGTTCGTTGTTCTTCTTTGTGGTTGGTTTGTCTTACCAAGGAATTTCGCCTGTTGTTGGATTGGTTTCTTCGCAAAAGAATTTTCCTGTTGGTCCGTCTTGTCCAATTAAGGCATATTTGACAATTCTTTTCCCTGCGTCCTCTACTGTTCCTGTACCTCGATTACCATTAAAGTCTGTCTTTGTAAAACCTGGACTAACCGCATTTACTTTAAAAAAAGTGTCTTTTAGTTCATAAGCTAATACAACGGTGTACATATTTACGGCTGCTTTCGATGAATGATAAACAGCACCTTTAAAATTGTAATATTTGTAATTTGGGTCAGTTGACAATGTAATTGAGCCTTGACTGGAACTTACATTTACGATTCGTGGTTCGGTAGAATTTTTCATTAAATCTATAAATGCTTGTGTTACTCTTACAACTCCAAAAACGTTGGTTTCGTAAGCATTTCTAAATTGCTCCATAGTTGCCGAAAGTGCTGTTTGAGGTTGCCCACCACTGATGCCTGCATTGTTTACAAGTATGTCTAAGACATTCGTTTTATCGCCAATTTGTTTTCTTGCCTCTTTTACAGATTCTTCATTGGTTACATCTAATGCAATTGCTTCAACGTTGTTGAAACCTGCTTCTTTAAGTGCTGAAACGGCTTTCTGACCGCTTTCTAAATTTCGGCTTCCCAAATACACAAACACATTGTTTTGTAAAAGCTGTTTAGCTACTTCAAAGCCTATGCTTTTGTTTGCTCCTGTTACTAATGCTATCTTCATCTTCTTTTATTTTATGAAATGCAAAAGTCGGTATGCTATTTTTGGATTGGCAGGACTAATCACTCTAAATACTTGACAAATCTTGAATGTCTGATAAATAATTACTCACACTCTTACCTGTTGCCTTTTTGAAAAGCCGTGAAAAATAATCGGGGTCGTTAAAGCCCAATTCGTAAGCCAATTCCTTTACTGAAAGAGTGGAATAGTGAAGTTTGCGTTGTGCTTCCAACATCAGTCGGTTGGTAATAAATTCTTTTGGTGAAACTCCTGAAAACTCTTTTACAATTTTGTAAAGATTATTTGTAGTAACAGAAAGATTGTCTGCAATGGTGTTTACAGAATATTGCTCTGTCAAATGCGTTTCAACAGCAACTTTAAACTCAATGTATTTTTGAATTTTTTTGGACTGTGCATTTTCTTTTGTTACACTTTTGAAATATGCAATGTCAAATTCTGTCAAAACAGAATTGAGATGTGCTAAAATTACGGCTGCATTTTTTTGGTCATTGTTTGAATGCAATAATTGATTTAAGTTTTCAAAAAGTGATTTAACTCTTTGCTTTGAAGCATTGTCAAAAGAAATGATTTGTATGTTTAACGGATTGATTAAAAATGAAAATTGCTGAGGAAGTAATGACAAACAGTTTTCGTCGAAACTCAATTTATAATATTCAAGTCCGTCTTTTCTTTTTGGAAGCGTATGTATTTGATTCGGTAGAACAAAAAGCAATTGTCCATCTGAAACAGTTTGTTCGTGCAGGTCAATCTTGTGCGTTGAAGAACCTTTGTCAATAAAGAGGAAAAAATAAAATCCCGTTCTGTGAGTTTTGAGTAACTTTTCAACTATTTCTTGTGGTAAGTTGGCATCAGCATTTGAACTGACTCTAAGCGTTAGTTTGTCGTGCTGCTTTATGTCGTCTAAAAGTCCTTTTGTTTCTTGCATTTTGTCTGTTCAAAGTTTGTAGGGTGTCGCTTTACAATGACCGCTAACGTCCCAGGGCTTTATGCAGGTGGGGATTTTTATTACTGATGTTTACAAATATACCGAAAAGATTGAAAGGAAAAACCTCACTTCGAAGAAGAAAGTGCAAGCACTGACCTTTACCGATAAATCCTAAAACCCCACTTGCATAAAACCCTTGTTGTACGCAGTCTCTTTAATCACTCCAAGGTATCCTCATTCCAGTACCTTGACAAGCAAAACAAATACCTCCTTGATAGTAATTATATTCAGGAAGAAACCCTGTTCCGCCACATCTTTCACAAGTTTCAGTTAATATTTTCTCTAATAATCATTTGTCAAAATAAATTGGAACCCCTTCTGTTTCATGAACTTTAATATGACAATCTGTACATAATGTTGTTAACGCGTCATCATATTCCCATGGCAACAAGTTCCTTATATAGTCTCTCCTTAAACTACCTATAATTTACTGATTATTAGTATTTTGGGTTTTAAATAGCTCGTTTTTTATTGCAAGAATTTGTATCTTAGAGCTTTAAAACCTTGCAAATATGTTGGGGAAAAATCCAGAAAAGAAGCCAGAATTATTCCGCCCAATGTTGGTGGATTTTATTGACCAGGAGCATGAACTTGTTCTACTTTCAAAAAATAGATTGGAATTATTTTGAGAAAGAATTTTCGTCCTTGTATTCCAAAGTGGGCAATCCGAGCCATCCGATTCGGTTTATGGTGGGTTGTTTGCTACTGAAACATTTGTATAATTTGGGCGATGAGACGTTGGAAAAAGCCTGGATCATGAATCCTGATATGCAGCATTTTTGTGGCAGGGTTTTCTTTGAACACGAATTTCCTTGTGACCCGAGTAATTTTGTTCATTTCCGAAAAAGAATTGGCGAAAAAGGTATCGAAAAAATCTTTGCCTATAGCGTAAGAATGCACGATGCCAAGACGAACACCTCAAATTTTGTTTTGTCCGATACTACCGTTCAGGAGAATAATACCTCTTTTCCTACCGATGCAAAATTGTGCAAAAAAGTGATTGATTATTGCAACAAAATAGCCGGAAATGAAGGCATAAAACAAAGACAACGCTACACAAAAGTCAGCAAACAAATGGTGCGACCTACAACGGAAAACATCCCAAGCGGGCAAAAGCGGCAAGGAAATCTCAAAGACAGCTCAAAACCATCGCCATGAGACTGATTCGTGAATTGCAACGGAATTTTAATGCAGAACAGCAAGAATTTTATAAAGATTTAATGACATTGTACACCAAGGTTGTCACACAAAAAAGAAACGATGCCGATAAAATTTACAGCATTCACAAGCCTTTTACCCGATGTATTGCCAAAGGAAAAGCGCATAGCCAGTATGAATTTGGGAATAAGGTAGGTTTGATAACCACCGCCAACAAAGGCAAGAAAATCATTCTCGGGATTAAAGCATTTTTGCAAACTCCTTACGATGGTCACACTATAGAACCACTTTTGGAACAGATGGAAACCGGTGGTCAAAAGCTCCCAAAAGAACTCCTTTACGATAGAGATGGCAGAGGAAAATCAGAAATAAAAGGCGTGAAAATCTCCATCCCAAGCACTCCAAGAAAAAAAAGACACTGCTTATCAAAAGCAGACAAAGCGAAAAAAATTTAGAACCAGAGCGGCAATAGAACCTATCATCGGACATTTAAAAACCGATTTTAGGCTGGCAAAAAATTACTTCCTGGGAGAAACGGGACCACAAATCAATGCATTACTAGTTGCAACCGCTTGGAACATGAAGAAAATGATGGAACTACTGAAACAGAAAATTATTTTCTTATTTTATAAGATACAAATTATGCTGTTTTCAAATCCTGTTTTTAAATATAAATTAAATAGTGGGTTTTGTTAAGGAACGACTATTTATCAAAAACTAAGTCCTGTCCTTCAAAGCACGCAACGCTGAGGTAATAGAAATCACATCTACCACTTCCTGGAGTCCTGCACCTAGCAAAGCGGGTAATAAGCCAAAAGCGGCAATAAGCATCAATACGGTGCAAACTGCAATACCAATAAACACGGACTGGCGGGCAATCTTCATTGTTTCCCTAGATATGATGACAGTGTCACTTACTTTTTCCAGATTGTCTTTCAAAATCACCACATCCGCAGAATCACTGGCAGCGCTGGATCCTTTGGCTCCCATTGCAATTCCCACATCAGCAACAGTTAAAGATGGCGCATCATTAACGCCATCTCCTACCATTACAATCGGGCGAAATTCATCACTTACATTTTTTAGGATTTTCAGTTTATCTTCCGGCAAACATCCGAAATGCACTTCCGGAATGCCTATTTCTTTAGCTATTGTTTCAGAAATATTTTGTTTATCACCGGTAATCATCATGATTTTACGAATACCCATTTTCATTAATTGAGCAATGGTCTGCCGGGCTTCCGGACGGACTTCATCGGAAAACGTTATTTCTCCGGCATATCTGCCTTCAACCGAAACAAACAAAGAGGTCTGTTCTGATTTTAGCTGAATCTGCTGATCTGTAACAAAATCCAGTTTCCCTACTTTTACCCATTGGTCGTTTACCTTTCCCTCAATGCCTTTTCCTTCAACTTCTTTTAAATCTGTTGCCAGAGGAATATTTTTGGAGCCAATATGTTTCATTACAGACACTGCCAGAACGTGAGAGGATTGCTGTTCCACGCTGGCTACCAAATCTATCAGTTCTTCTTTGGAATAAAGATTTTCAGGTATTATTTCATCAACGGCGAGATCTCCTTTGGTTAAAGTACCTGTTTTATCAAACGCAATGGCTCTCATCTTGTCCAACTTTTCGATGACTGTTCCGGACTTGATCACAACACCATTCCTGCTGGACCTGCTCATTCCTGAAATCAGTGCGATAGGTGCAGCGAGAATGAGCGGACAGGGCGAAGCCACCACTAAAACTTCGGCTATACGATTGGGATCCTTGGTAATCATATAGGAAATTCCGGCTATAAGAAACGCTACAATGGTAAATGGAAGGGCATAGCGGTCTGCCATTCTCACAAAATGTGCGGGCTCTTTTTCAGAATTATGTACCAACTGTACGAGTTGTTGGTACTGGCTGTCTTTGGCAAGTTTGGAAACCTGAATTGTAATGGCTCCCGAACCATTCACCGAACCTGACCATAAGCTGTTTCCTTTTGTTTTGTTGACCGGTTTGGATTCGCCCGTGAGTGAAGATTCGTCCAGCAGCACCTCATCACTCAAAAGAATTCCATCAACAGGAACAGTTTCTTTTGGTTTTACGATGATGATGTCTCCGATTTTTATGTCATCAACAGGAACGTCGTTAAGGTCATTACCTATTTTTTTATGGGCAATCCTCGGCGTGTTATCAAGCAGTGATTTTAAATCTTTCCGGGCTTTTTTCTGGGCATAATCTTCCAGAGAATCACCGCCGGTAATCATAATGAGAATGATAAGTGCTGCCCAGTAATTTCCGACAGCCAATGTTGCGGCAATAGCAGAAATAGCCAAAATATCCACTCCGAAATTCCCGGAGCGAAGAACATCGATCATCCCTTTCAAAAGAATGACTGACATTATAATTCCGGTAACAGTTATTAAAATTTTAGCATAATAAGGCTCTTTCAGGATAAATTCGAGAAAAAGAGCCACCAATGCGATACTGAGAACGATAATAAATTTATTAATGCTTTTCATTGATTTTTTTTTAAAAGTTTAAAGAAAGACCTACACCCAGTGTTTTACTTTGATAATAAGGATAAACAAGAACGGTATTTCCAGATTCATTTTTTGAAAATATTTTGCTTACCTTCGGAAACAACCAATAAGCGGCTTCGGTAGAGAGAATACCGATGCCGGCACCTACCACCACGTCACCTACCCAGTGTTTGTCATTCAAGGTTCTGTAAATGCCGGTAAACAATGCAAAAGGATAACCTGCTAAGCTCAACCAAAAATGATCTTCCTGATATTCCCGAAACATAAACTGTGCAGTTGCAAAAGCAAAAGCGGTATGCCCGGAAGGAAAGGAAAGATTGTTAGAACCATTGGGACGTTCTTCTTTTACCAGATGTTTGATGGGGAGTACAACCGTACTGGAGATCAGAAGCGAGGTTCCCAGAATGATGCTCCGGTCTTTCAGGTTATGCTTCCCCTTGATTCCGGAAAAATTAAGCCCGTAAACTAAAACAGCCGGCACAAACTGGGTATAATTGTCTAGTTTTATATGGTCGGGTTTATGCTCACTGATCTCATATTGTGTCGATTTATTTAATTGCTTCAAATCATCAGAAGTTAAGCTTAGAATTCCGTAACCGATAAGAACCGAAGGAATAATGAGTTTTTTATATCCAAATTGATAGACAGATAAAGAATCTGCAACCGGCTTCTTATCCTCCTGAAAAACAGATTTTTGTGCTTCACTCCATTGGAAAAAGCAAAGCATTGTCAGTAAAATGATTCTTTTCATCGTGCCGAAATTTCTTTATTAATCTGACCTTTCATCGATTTGACCCAGACTTGGATGATAGACTTTTGCTCTGCGGACAATTTCGCGTTGGTGTGAATGAAAGTATAACTACTCAATGGCATTTCACCTGTGTTAACAGTTTTTGCAACTTCATCTAATTTGTGCAGTTTTTTATCTTTCGGATAAGTACTAAATTCATCAAAATTCAAATGTCTTTTCCCGTCATTGATATGATTTGCCAACCACCATTTTACCGGCTGGATCTTGCTGTACCAAGGATAAACGGTATTGTTGGAATGGCAGTCATAGCAACTGGTTTTTAAAATCTGCTGCACGTTGCCGGGAATGCGGTAATGTTTTTCAATAGAACTTTCAGGCAATATTGTTGAGGTATTAAGCTTCACCGTAAAAAATTGAATGCCAATAAACAAAATCAGCAATCCAGATGTTATTTTTTTAAAAAGTTTTGTTTTCATTTTTTTTATTGATTATTTAGTTCTTTCATTTTTCCGCTTTTGAATCTTTCGCTGGCAGACTGATAGTATGAAATTGTTTCATTCACGAGATCCGGATATTTACCCGGTTTTGTTTCTTTCATATTATCATTCTCCTTTTGCCAAATAAACTGATGAACCTGCTTGTGATCGTTCAGCTGTGTAAAAATATTCTGTTTCAGAATGCCCAGTGTCCTGTAATTCCCAATAAAGGCTCTTTCATCCCCAGGTTTTGTCTTATTAATATCTTTTCCGTACAATGCTGTCCGATACTGCCACCCAAAATACCCGAACAGTGTAGGCATCACATCAATCTGAGAGGTCAGTCGGTCTATTTTGTCTCTCTGGTTCATATTGTAAATAATCGCAGGAATATGATGTTTGGAAATATTAATTTCCCATTTTCCGGCACTGCTGGCACAATGATCCGCAACAATAACAAATACTGAGTTTTTAAACCATGATCTTTTTCGTGCCTCTTTAAGAAATTTGCCCAGAGCATAATCTGTATATTTCACTGCACTTTCCCGGCTTCCTTGTTTCATGTCTATTTTGCCATCCGGGAAAGTATATGGCTTGTGGTTGGATGTTGTCATCACAAACTGAAAGAAAGGCGACTTCTTATCTGCCGCATTGTCGGCAAATTTTAGAGACTGGTTATAAATATCTTCATCACAGATACCCCACGCATTTTCAAAAGTAACTTCGTTGTCGGAAATCGGCGTTTCAAATTTCTTAAACCCCAATGCTCTTACATCCATATCCCGCTGGATAAAATGGTTACAGTTAACAATACTTCCTCTATCAAAAACTGTACTTCCTGCAGTCCCCAAATTGATTATAAGATCCGGCTTAGATTTTTGAATGGCTTTTATAAGATGATAAGTCGCTTTAATTTTTCCTACACCAACAAACAATTTATTAAAACTCTCAAATTCTTTTCCGGCTTCTGACTCCAAGGCAAAAACCAAAAGGATGTTGCTGTAAAGCTTTCCGTTAATTGTCATTTTAGGACACAGGTTTTTTCAGAAAGAACAAAGTCAATGTCCGTGCGCCCTGTGCACCGTGTACCAAAACGGCGCTGATGTCTGCAGTTGCAGATGGCCCCATCACAAAACAGCCATAATGCGAAAGTGGAAAATCTACTCTTTTGTAGGCGGTATGCATATTTTCGGTCAAATCTTCCGGATCCAGCAAAACAGCGAGGTGTTGAGATAAATAGCCTAATGAATTGGTAACCAAAGATTTTTCGGTGACCCAGACCATTCCCATCTCTGCCACACCAAACTCTGCACGGAAAACACCCAAATCCACATCATTAAGATCCGCAGGCTTTTGCACGTGTATATCTTTATTCCCTGACCACTCTGGCGTTGCAGAGCAGGTGACCTTAATATCAGGAAGCTTTTTTCGCATAATCTCCTGCGCTTCTTCTACCGATGCGACATCATAAAAATCGACAGCGGCAATTTTGGCGTTAATCTCAAAAAGCGCTTTAAGATCTGTCCCTGGTTTTTTATAATCCGGAATGATTGGATAATCCACTTTTTCGCGGTTAGCAAGATTGCTTCTTACCGAACTCAGTAATTCTTCTTTAGTCATTGTTTTTTCGGTTTTTTTTGTACCAGTCTCTGAAGGTTTCTTTTTTCACGTCAGGCAATTCACGATCTTCTACCCAAGGATCCAAAGTGCTGTTTTCCAATAAAGATTTTGGGAGAATATTCAGCATATTGTAAGTGGTCTTTTCCATCATTTTAAAAGCAGTTGCACTGCCCAGTAATCTGTCGGCAGCAGCAAATGCCAGCCTTCTGCCAAAAGGTGTTTTCTTTTTCTCCATCATCACTTTTCTCCACTCGATAATCTGGTCCGAAATATTAATATGAACGGGGCAGATCTCTGTACACGAGCCGCAAAGCGATGAATGGAAAGGTAATTCTGAATAAGTATCTTCATCAAAAGTAGGATCCAGAATAATCCCAATTGGGCCGGAATAAGTAGCACCATAAGACAATCCGCCACTCCTTCTGTACACCGGGCAGGTATTCATACAGGCACCACAACGGATACATTTGAGAGAATGCCAGAACTTGTCCATAGACAATCGTTTGCTCCTGCCATTATCTGTGAGTACGATGTGCATCTCAGATCCTTCTCTTGGGCCTGAAAAATGAGACGTATATTGTGTCGCCGGCGTCCCTAAAGCACTGCGGGAAAGTAGTCTGATAAAAACACCCAGATCTTCTACCTTCGGCAGGATCTTTTCTATACCAATACTGGCAATATGAAGCGGCGGAATGCTTGCGGTAAGATCGGCATTACCTTCATTAGTACAAACTACAAAAGTACCGGTTTCGGCAACGGCAAAATTGGCGCCTGTCATCCCTGCATCTGCCAACAAAAATTTGGGTCGGGCGTTGTTCCTCATCGCTTCTGCGAGAGAATGCGGATCATCATCGTTAGGATCCGTACCAATTTTATCTGCAAATAGTTTGGCAATATCTTCCGTCGTTTTTTGGATAGCAGGCATTACAATATGACTTGGGCGCTCGTCTGATAGTTGCTGGATTCGCTCACCCAGATCGGTCTCCAGGACATCAATTCCTCTTTCTTCAAGGAAAGGTGTCATCCCGCATTCTTCCTGCAGCATCGATTTGCTTTTGATGATGCGCTTTGCGCCGTGAGAATTCAAAATATTAAAAACAATAGCATTATGTTCATCGGCATCTTTTGCAAAATGAACTGTAATACCGTTTTCCTCGGCTTTTGTTGCAAACTGGTCAATGTAGTGATCCAAATGCGTCAGTGTATGTTCTTTGATTTGCGAAGCCAGATTTCTAAGCTCTTCCCATTCCGGAATCTCAGAGGATACTTTACTACGTTTAATGATAGTATTATAAAGATTTTTATCGTGTTGCGCCTCGTGAATATCATCCTGTTTGATGAATTTTCTCGCATTATCTTCTACGTTTACTTTTCCCATTGTTTGTGATTTTTAGAATGGTCCGTTATTCAAAACCTGAGCAATATGTACAAATTTGAGGTCTGATTTTTCTCTTTTGGCAATGCCTTCCTGATGCATCAGGCAAGACATATCCGGCGAAACTACATATTCTACTTTATGCCTTGTGTAATCAGCAACTTTGTCCTGCCCCATCTTGGCACTCACCGCTTCATCGGTTACACAAAACGTCCCACCAAAGCCACAGCATTCTTGTGGCCTGTCAATCGTTTCTACTTTAACTCCTGACACCTTCTTTAACAGATCTTCGGTTTTATTAAAGTAAGGTTCCTGCCACTCAAAACGGGATGCAATGTGTAAGCCGCGGATAGAACTGCAGGAATTATGGATAGCCACCGTATGCTGGAAATCTGCCCAAGGGAATTCTTCTATCTTGAGAACATCGTGTAAAAACTCTACTAATTCTATGGTTTTGTGACGGATTTCTGTAACAGTTTCGGTTTGAGGAATTGCATCCATATGGAGCTTGACGTGCTTGACACAACTCCCTGCCGGCCCAACGATATAATCAAAATTCAAATCCTTAAAATTTTCACAAAACTGAGTTTCTGTCCTTATAGAATGTTTCTGATCGCCCTCATTGGCCATAGGCTGTCCACAACAAGTCTGCTGCAAAGGTACTGTGACCTCTACGCCCAATCGCTCCAAAAGCTCAAGTGTGGCAATACCGACTTTGGGGTAAATCAGATCTATATAACAGGGGATAAAGAGTGCTACTTTCATTACAAAATTTTATAGAAACTCTAAATTAGCAATATTTCTTCTTTTCCTGATTAGGCTTAGGATGAAAAAAGCATATACGAGAGGTTATTTATATTGAGTAAAAATAATTTGCCTGGCATTAAGACAATAAAAAAGACTTTTGAAATCAAAAGTCTTTTTTCAGAATTTCATCTCTTTTTATTTTCCATTCTTCTAATTCTAATAAATCTGAATATGTAATTTCATTCTTTGGTTTGGTTTGTAATAATTTCTCATATTTCATTTTTCACGATTTTTAAGCGAGATTGCGTACAACGTCCCGTGGCTTTGCTTAGTGGCTGAAAAGCAAGCCTAAATTATTGAATTAAAAACAAATTTTACAAACACAAAACAGTGTATAAATTTTGCCAAAACAGCCATTGAGCAAAACCACTGTTATAAACAGTTATATTATGGGATGTCACACTTGGTTTTATAGAAATGAAGAATATTTAAAAAAACAATTAGACTGCGAATTTCACGATTTATTTAGAACGTCTTATGATGAAAATAAAATACTTAGGTCATTTGAAGAAACGATGATTTATATAAAAGAAAACAATTGTCAAATTTTTGAATACACCGAAGAAAAATTAAAGGAGTTTTTTAATAAATATCCTGATGGTGTAATTGAGTTTGGATAATTGTTTATAACGGGAAACGCATTGGCGAAGTGGCGGATAAATTGGACGAAAAGTTCAATTTAGCGAGAACGTAGCCGATGTGTTTCCACATCGCTAACTTACAACAAAAAAGCGAATGTGGAACACATTCGGCGGGAAAAAATGTACAAAAGTTCAATTTAGCACTTAACCCGCCATTTTGCCAATGCGATGTTAGCAGAAGTTTTTTTTCAACTATACGTATCGTATTTTATTCTTTCACAAATTTTACACTTACTTTTTTTCCTAACATTGTTTCCGCACGAATAAAGTACATACCCACCGATAATTTTTCTGTATTTATACTTTTCGCATTAGTTACTTTTAATGAATTTTTGCCGTCTGCTGTATAGATTTCTATGTTTCTCAATTCTTCAGAAAAATGTAATATATTCTTTACTGGATTGGGATATATGCTTAATTTATTTCCTCCGAATTCTCCAACAGATAGATTTTCAGGAGTAAGCTTTATCACCCAGTAATCTTGAAGTCCATGGTTTCCGGTTACGTCTCCGTTATTGGAATAGGTATATCCTGCTACAATATATTCGTTGTCTGCAGTTTGTTTGATGGAATAAGCTTCTTCGGAATTTGTCCCTCCCAAAGTTTTTTGCCATTGGAGTGTGCCGAAAGTATCAAGTTTAACAACCCAAATATCATTGGCACCATGGTTTCCGGATACATCTCCATCATTAGATGTAGTAGTTCCCGCCATAATATACCCACCATCTAAAGTTTGTTCAATAGAATAAATAGTATCAGAATAAACTCCACCCAGAGTTTTTTGCCATTGGATATTTCCAAAAGTATCAAGTTTCACTATCCAAGCATCATTGCTACCATGGTTTCCGGATACATCTCCGTTATTAGAATTAGTGTATCCTGCAACAATATATCCTCCTTCTGTCGTTTGTTGTATGGATAAACCTTCTTCATAATCAGTTCCGCCAAGGTTCTTTTGCCATTGAATGTTTCCGGAAGCATCAAGCTTTACCACCCATATATCAATAAATCCGTAATTTCCGGATACCTCTCCGTCATTAAATGTACTGTTTCCCCCGATAATATACCCTCCGTCTGCCGTTTGTTGAATGGAAAAAGCAGTCTCAGATCCGGTTCCTCCGAGTGTCTTTTGCCATTGGATGCTTCCGGAAGTGTTGAGTTTAACTACCCAAAAATCAACTTCACCATGATTTCCAGATACGTCCCCGTCATTTGAATAGGTCATCCCTGCCACAATATATCCACTATCAGAAGTTTGTTGGACGGAATAGGCATGCTCATAACCAGTTCCGCCAAGGGCTTTTTGCCACTGGATGTTACCGGATTCGTCAAGTTTTACCACCCAGAAATCTCTGTCCAAATGATGTCCTGATACATCACCATCATTTGAATAGGTATATCCAACCACAATATAGCCGCCATCCGAAGTTTGTTGAATGGATTCTGCTCTGTCATCTGCAGTTCCACCAAGAGTTTTCTGCCATTGGAAGCTACTGGAAGCATCAAGTTTTAATATCCAGAAATCATAATTTCCATGGTTTCCGGATACATTCCCATCATTTGAATTTGTATATCCTGCTATGATATATCCATCATCTGTGGTTTTTTGAATAGATTTGGCAATATCTATACTTGTTCCTCCAAAGGTTTTTTGCCATTGAATGACAGGGGTAGTTTGTGCAACAATGTTTGCACTAAAAAGCAGAATGAAAAAGAAATGTAAAGTTACTTTCATTAGTGATGAATTAAGGTTACGAAGTTATACATTATTACTCTTAGCTTATATTATTAAATCTTTAATTTACTGTGTTTTTTTAGGAGAGTATTATATTTTGCGATTGTATCTTCCTTTTAGCGAATTGTTTATATAAAATTTCTGCTAACGGTTTTGGTATTTATGAAGGGCGGGATTAGATGTACAAAAGTTAAGCTTTGCACTACCGCTTAATAGAATTAATGTCGCTGAAATTATGACGTTCAGCCCGCCTTTTATAAATACCATGTTAGCGGTTCGTTGTTGTTTTCGTGTATTTTTTTATTCGTGATAACCCTTTTTTACTTGTCGTTTTGAAATCCACCAATAATTTCCACAAGGGTCAATTATACCCGATTGTCTGTCTTCGTATGGCATATCTGCTGGTTCAAATTCAATTTTCGCTCCATTGTCAACGGCTCTTTGATGAACAGCTTCTACATCGTCAACGAAAAGATAAAGTGCTGTTCTCATTCCTTCAAATTGTTCTCTGGCTTGACTAATCATAAAGCAAGTGTCGCCTATTTGCAGAATACAGTTTGCTATATCTCCATTGGTTGGGTTTACAGAACGGTTAATTTCTTTCGCAAAAAAGGCATTTTTCAGAAAGTCAATTAAGAGTTGTGGTTTGTCAACAAAAAGATATGGAGTAACTGTATGAAAGTTGTCAGGTTTGTATGTATTAAGTATGTCGTTCATTTTTTACATTTTTAGGTTTAGAATTTACTTATCTTTTTTATTCAGTCATTTTTAGGGGTGCGTTTTTCTACAATGACCGCTAACGGTTCTTGGCTAGCTGATGTTGTGGTGTTTTGTTACTAGCCAAACCAAATATACGAATACTTTCGGATTTTCGGAGAAAATTCGGAAGTAGGCGAGAAGCCACAATAACAGCTAACCAATGTTGTGCATTCGTTTTTATAATTTCTGTTTAATAATATAAATTTTATCCTTGTTTAAATCTTTAAAATCAAATTTGTTATTTAAGAAAACAATATCACTTAAAACTTTCATTCTACGATTTCTTTCATCATTTAATTTCACCGATTTGTAATTTAAAAAACTTTCTATTGATTTATCAGTTCCATTTCCACAATCTAAAACAACTAGAAATTTATAAAAATCACTTTTATCAATTAGACTTTCTTTATATTTTAGTTTATAAGCATCAATAAAAAGATTTTTTTTCTGAATTGCACTAAATTTTCCAATTTCTGAATCAATACATTTTATTTCGGCAAGAATTTTAATTGGTTCGTTAAATTCTATATCAAAACCTTTTGTATTCGGTCCAACTTTATCAACTTTATATTTTAAATCTTTTACGGTTTCCTGTGAGAAATTAAACTTTTCTCCTAAAAAATCAATAAAGGCAAAAGTTAGTTTTAATGTCAAAACATTGTTGATATCACTTAGAGTTGATTTTAATCTTAAATAATTTTTCGCTGTAAATTTTTCTGTGAAATTTGTATAATTTCCTGTAATAACACCTAAAGAATTGTCGATTTTATCATTAAGTGTTTTTAATCTTCCTTCAAAGTTTTTTTCCATTGACTCTAAGTTTTTCATAAAATGATGCACAACGTTTTGCGGCTTTGCGTAGTGGCGGAAATAGAAGCACAAATGTTCAGTTTAGCACTACCGTAGCCAATGCTTTTTTAGTGTTGGCTAAATTACCAAAAAAGCCAATGCAAAAAGCATTGGCGGGATAGAAGTACAAAAGTTGATGTTTGTACTTAACCCGCCATTACGCAAAACCGATGTTATATGCCGTTTTTATTCTTCGTTCAACTCTTTTTGGACTTTTTTTGGTAATCCAGCAACAATTAAATTATAAGAATCGATAATCCACTTTTTAAACTGTTCTGTTGTGATTTTTCCGTTTGTGCTTATGCTGTTCCAATGTTTTTTGTTCATATAATAACCGGGATTTACTTCCTCAAATTGTTCTCGTAATTCAACCGCTTTTTCTGGGTCACATTTTACGTTTACAAGTTTAAAAGTTGTGATGTCGGTTGCACAAAACATTTTCCCTTTCACGGAAAACACAAGTGTTTTGTCGTCAAAAGGCAAGGATTCTTCCGCACCTTTCAACGACAAACAAAATGCTCTTAATTCTTCGATGTTCATTTTTATTCGGCTTTTTCGGCAAATCCAAGAATATATCCATTAAGGTCTTTTAAATAAAATTCCTGCATTCCGTACCAAGTTGTTTTCAGCTCGGTTACTTTCAGATTTTTCGATTTCATTTCTTGATGAAATTCCTTAATTCCTTCAATGTCCATATAAAATGAAACGGATGCTCCGATTGGCAAACCTTGTGCAAAAACAACATCTTCCTTGAATGTGTCGGTGCGTTGAAAAAAAATCTCCACATTGTCTTTTTGCATCATTGCATAGACATACTCTTTATTTTCAGCAAAGCCTTGTTCTATTGCGTCTTGTGTCGCTGGAACAGTCATTATCAATTTAAAACCGAAGTTTTCTGTATAATAAGCGACTGATTTTTTCACATCTGTTACTTCAAAATTTGGGGTGAGTTTCGTAATCTTCATTATAAATCTTTTTGGTTTATGATGCAAAATTACTCTTACTCTTTGGTTGCTAATTGTAAAAATCGGACGTTTTCGTTTTTGAATAATTTGCTTGGCGTTGTTCCTGTATATCTTTTGATTTCTTTGATGAAATGTGCTTGGTCAAAATAATTTTCGCTTGGGAAAAGATTGCCTTTAGAAATATCCTTGTAGGAAGAATTGCAACGAACAATATTTAAAAACGACTTCAAAGAAAATCCAAATTGTTGGTTGAAATAACGGTTTATTTGGCGACTGCTCCAAAATACATTCTCCGAAAGCTGCTCAACGGATAAGTTTTGTTTGCTGTAAATCAGTTCAAAAAGTTTGAGTTTTCTGTTGTCGATTTCTTTTAAATGTTTGATTGAATTTTCTAACCGATTAAAAATATCAAAAACAAATTTTTCAAATTCATCAGTTGTATAGATGTTTAGATTCCAAAATGTTTGTGGTAAATTTTTGGTTTTGTTCAGAATAGATTTTATTTCCTGCTGAAATAAATATTCAGTTGCCAAAAGCTTGAAACGAACAGCAAATATTTTTGTTGATTTTGGAATATTTACGTTAATAGGATTAGTCCAAACCCCTGTGAGTTTTACAAGGGTCAATTTGTTGTTTTCAAATTGGGCAATCAAGTCAAAATATCCGTCTGGAATAATGGTATGCTCAAAATCAGTTTCAAAAGTTTCATATTCCCAAAAACTTTGAATGAAGTTCGTCAAAAATCCCTTCGGTGCTATTTCTCTGTATTTCATTGACGTAACGTTGCTCTAAAATGGCATATAACGGTCCTCGGCTATAAAATTGTGGCGGAAAACCGCACACCGAGCGATTCCAAATATAGAATTTAATTTCAGATTTTCGGAGAAAATTTGGAAAATATGCGCAAACCTAGCCATGATTTATAGCCGATGTTGGCAGCTGCCTTTTATTTTTCCGCAGTAAGTAAAATTATACACACAGTATTTAGTTTGTTAATTATTGGTGTAAAAACAACAATAGGAACTTTTTATACAATGAATTTTACTGCATTCTTTGAAATTATTTGAATTAAATATAAGAGCTTTTAAATTAATTAGTTAGTATAGTTTAAAGTGTTTTAAATATGGTTGAAAAATATGTGAAAGTATTGTTTCTTATATATTTTTCTTATAAAAAATGACTGATTACTAAGTTTGAGCTATCTAACTTTAAATAAAATGATAATGAAGAAAAGTAACATTTTTAAGAATCTTGTTTTGGCTGTTTCAACTTTTGTAGTGGCAACTAGTTGCAACTCTGATGATGATTCTAATTCAACTCCAAGCGAACCATCTATACCAACAAATGGATTGGTTGCATGGTATCCTTTTAATGGTAATGCAAACGATTTAAGTGGAAATAATCTTAATGCAAATGTTGTTGGTGCAACACTTACTACTGATAGAAATAGTGGAGTTGGTAGAGCTTACGATTTTGATGTCGCCACCGCTAGTTTTGGTTTACAAAATGATGAAGTTTTTGTTCCTTATTCTTCTTTAATGAATGTTAGTAACATAACAGTTTCTGTTTGGCTTAATCCACGTTCATATTTTTGGAATGGTAATCCAAGTGATGCAACTTCAACAATTATTAATCGTTTTCAAAACGGCTATTCTACTCCAAACGGACAAGCATGGGGAATTACATTTGACGAAACATCTGTGACAGGTTTTATTGTTGGTAGTGATGGAACTGGAGGTTCTAGCGCAGTATCAAATAATGCCTTGTCACTTAATCAGTGGCATCATATAGTGATGTCTTATAATGGCAGTCAAATCAAACTATATGTTAACGGAGTTCTTAAGGCTACACAAAATTACTCTGGTGCTATGAATACTTCAGGAAATTCTGGAATCTCAATTGGGGAATCAAACCAAGCCAACGGATATTGGTATCATACCGATGGAAAAATTGATAATGTAGGGGTTTGGAATAGAGCATTAACTGATGCGGAAATACAACAATTAAGAAATTATCCTAACTAATTTTTTTATGGAAAATCAAACTACTCAAAAATGGTATCAAAAACCAGTAATCGTTATTTTATTTTTAATTTTCTTTTTTCCTGTTGGACTTTACTTGATGTGGAAATATGACTTATGGTCTAAAACTACTAAGGTTTTAGTTTCTGTTTTTTTTGGGTTGTTAGTTTTGGGAAATATTAGTAAAAATAGCGCATCATCAGAAGATTGTATTGGTAATGTTAGGGCTTATGAATTTGGACAAGAGATGGCAACATTTTCTATAATGAGTAATAATTTATCATTATCTGAATCTATTCAGGCTTATTCAGATGGTATAGGCGTTAACCCTCCTTATGATTCAGATAATGCATGTGTTAGAGCAGGTTTTAATGACGGGAAAAATAATGTTGAAAGCCCGTATAATAAAGAAGGTAAAAATTGGACATCTTTTTAAAAGAATTATTATGGCACTATGTAGATGTAAAGAAAAACACTCTAATCCCAAAGGGAGAAAAAAAGTGTATGTTAAAGATGTTAAGCCTTTGAATTATGACAAAACATCTTCGATTTGCGGAATTAAAGACTGTGAAAATGCTGGAATGATATGGCTGACAGAAGAAGAATTAATTCAATACAATTCCGGTGTAAAAATATTTTCTTATGCAAGTGGAGTATGTAAAGTAAAAGTTGAATAGGGATATTAATTTTCGACAAAATACTGAGGATTAAGTTGTATTTCTTTAATGCGCTTGTCCTCATTATTTTTTTGATAGATAAATAAATCATTCTCATTAATATCTAAAACAAAAGCTAGCTTTTGTTTTAGATTATTAAGAACTGAGTCTTTTTTCTTGGTAAGTGTGTTGTAGTTTGTCCCGTCGTTTTTAGAGAAGAAGTCTACAACTTCATTCATTTGCAAAGGATTGTTGTAGTTTTCGAAGAAAAATAAGAGTAAATCTTTTTCTTCATTTGTTAAGTTGTTTACGACTTTTTGTTTGTGGTAAAAAGCATTGTTTTTACAAATGATTGCATTTAGTTCTTCTTTTGACGCTTTTTTACGTTTAGTAATGTAAAAAAGGAATGAACCGATTAAGATTAAAACTGAAACCCCAATTGTATAATAAATCCATTTATTTGCTACTAGGGAAGTTTCTTCAATAAATGAACTTGTATAGGAAGAAAAAGGTTCAATTGTAACAATTACAGATGGATTCTGCGAACTGGTTAAAAGATAGATTATTTCCTTTGTTTTGGAATTGTATTTTTCTTTTTTAGAAAAATAATATTTGTCTTTTGGCTCTGTAAATTTTAATGAATTACTCTCAAAATCGAATTCAAACAGTCTGTTGTTATCGTAAAATAATTGGTTTTCAGTTTGAAAAGTAGCCAATCCGTTGAAGTTGTATAATAGTTCTTTTTGATTGTTTATAGTACCGATAAAATCCCATTCTCTGGTTTTTAAATTGAGTTTCCAAATATCATTTAACTGCTTTGAGTTTCCTGTTGTTTGTTTTGTTTCATTATCATCACTATAGCCTGAAACGATATACAGGAAATCATTTTTTAGAAATGACATTGAGCCTTGTCGTGGCTCAGGAATTTTTGAGTAATCGTTGTATTTAACAAGTTCCCATTCTTTTGTTTTGAAATCAAACTTTGTAAGTATGTTTTTGTGAGTAAATAAGCCATAACCACCCCAAAAGTATATTTCATTATTATATACAAAATGATTGGAGTTAAATTGGTTTTTGTGTTGAAAGGATTTATCAATTCGAATGATAGAATCATTTATTAGTTCATAAACTTCTCCGCAACCATTATAAACCAAGTAATTTTTTCCTCTTATATGAAAGAAGTCATAATCAAATTTGTCTAAAGCAAGCATTTGATTGTTTTTGAAACTAACTTTTTCCCAAACAGTGGAATTGAACTTTTTTTTGAAATAGTTTGTAAAATTATTGAAAACTAAATATTCTTCATTTTTGTAGTCTATTCCGATTTGAGTTTCAGTATTATCAAGTTGAAGCGAGTTGCTTTGTGCTTGAATTGAATTTACTGCAATAAAGAATGATAGAATTAAATATAGAGTTTTTAGTTTCATAAAATAGGTTCCCAATATTTTCAATAGCACAAAACTAAAGTTTTTTAAACGTTCTGTTGAGTCAAGGTTGCTGCCAACGGGCCGCGGCTTGGCGATAGTGGCGGATTAGAAAGCCAAAACTTTCAATCTTTCACTAACTTGAGCAACAGCTTTTTATTATTTACTAAATTAACAAAAAATGAAATATAAAAAGCTGTTGCGACAAAAAATGTACGAACTTTCTATATTTCCCATAACCCGCCATTTCGCCAAACCGATGTTAGCGGTAGTTTTTTCTTATTTCATGTAGGATTTCTTTCATTTTTGGTTCAATATTTAGTTCGTCAAATAGTTTTTCCGATAAATTTAATGAGTTTTCAAAAGCTAAAATTATATTTTTAGGATTTAAATCTGATGTTACTGTTTTATACGCAAAATACCAAGTCGTATCAATATCCTTTTCAAGACTTTTAGTTGGACTTTCCCAATGTTGGGTTTTGTTTGTTCTTGCTCTAATAAGCCAAAGCAAATATTTATGAACATTTGATAAACTATGATGAGCATGAGCAAATTCTTCTCGCTTAATTAAGTTGCTTGTTGTCAGTATAACATTCAGTAATGATTGACTTAACCACAAGATGTTTTCATTTGTTATTCTTTCGGGCGATTTCGTTTTGATTTGATTTAGTGTTTTCGTTAAATGTCCGTCTTTGTCGATTAGGTTCATTTGGTCAAAATCGCTAAATGCAACAATTCCGTCCCAAGATTTGATAATTTCAATTTCCTCCGTTTTTAAAAAATGAAATTCGCCTCTGACCATATTCTCAAAAATAGCAACTTCGCTTCCATATTCATTTGTAAAATATAATGCCACAGGATGAATTTGATTTACCCATTTTTCCGACGAGAAATTTTCTTTATTTTTTAAAAAGATGTAAAATTCGATATCAGAATATTTATCTCCTTCGCTTTTAGTAAATGAACCATACATAAAAACAGCGGAAACATTTTCGTCTTGTTGAGCTATAGATTTTGTTTTGTTAATCATTTGTAACTGCGTCATTTCTTCTAATTTTTAAAAGTTGATAATAGAAATTCTCACTGCTTTTTGAAAGCAATAAAAAAGTTTCACTTTTTTTATTTTGAACAGTTACTTATAGCTTCATCGGATTATATTTTTTTTATGTTCAACATTCTGTTTGGTAAAATTACCGCTAACGGGAAACGCATTGGCGAAGTGGCGGATAAATTGGACGAAAAGTTCAATTTAGCACGACTGCGAGCCGATGTGTTTCCACATCGCTAACTTACAAATAAAAAAGCGAATGTGGAACACATTCGGCGGATTAATATGCAGAAAGTTTCAATTTCGCACTTACCTCGCCATTTTGCCAATGCGATGTTAGCGGCTGCTTTTTAATATTTCAACATCTGTTTCATCTTAATTCTATATCGAATTTTTCACTAATCTCCTTTCTAATATTTTCCTGAATCTCATTTATTTCGCTATTCAGGAGCGTTCTGTCATTCGAACGGTATGTGATTCTGTAAGCCAGAGACGTTTTTTCCAATTTTTTAAATTTATCAATTAAACTGACATTTTCAATCAGGTCCTGGCCAACTTCTCTTATTATTTCACAAAAATTATTATGTTGATTCCAGAAATTTTCGCTTGTTTCTGCATAATTGTTAACCCAAAATGATACATCCTTTAGAACAGGCGGAAACTTTGAATACTCTTTAAAATCGGTCAATCCATTTTTAAATTGATTAATAAAGCGAGCATCATTAGTCCATAAATATCTGATGTCAGGTATATTGCAATAAGATAATAACAAACGGTCAATTCCTAATCCAAAAGCCCAACCAGTTCCATTAATATTACAATTCTTTAGAATCTGAGGTTGGATAACACCTGCCCCCAGCACTTCCATCCACTCTGAATCTTGTCTTACCTCTATCTGTATTGAAGGATTTGTAAAAGGAAAGTAATCATCTAAAAATCGGTATTCCTTACCGGGATATAAATATTTTATTAATCCTTCCAAAGTATTTTTTAAATCGACAAGAGGGTCTATTCCATTGGGAACGATTTTAACTCCTTCCATCTGATGAAAAACAGGATAGTGAGTTTTATCTATTGTATCTTTTCTGTATACATCTCCTGTAGCAATAAACTTTGTATGACCTTGTTTTAATAATTGATTCTGATGAGCAGAAGTGTGAGTTCGTAAAACATGGTCTTCATCAACATAATAAGTATCATTCATTGAACGGGCAGGGTGGTCTTCAGCAATAAGCAAATCATCAAAATTGTCTTTTACAGTAACAACTTCATTTAAGTTGTCAAATATTTTGAAATCTTTGAAATACAACTGAATTTTTTCTTTTAATTGGCATATAGGATGATTTGCTTTATTATGCAATTTTAAGTTTCTCTTTTCATTTATTGTTTTACTAATATTATTCATCGCAAATAAAATTTAGGCTGCGTTTTGCAGTATTGATAATTTAAAAAATAAGAAGTTTTGATTTGGAAGTCCGTACGTAACGGACAAAATTAATTTATACTGGCTCTGGCGAGCCAAAAAAGAAAAATGAAAAGAAGAATATGTTATTTGCTGTAATCATCAATGCAAAAGTAGAAAAAAAATTAATTTTTCTCTCAGAAGCAGGATTTTTTTCAAAGTTGCCGCTAACTAGTAAATATCAACAAATATATATAACTTTTTGGTTAGTTTGTATCGTCTTATAATCTCTTTTTGAGTCTTTTTTCAAGCATTCGGTCTAGTGGACTTACAATTTTATTATTGGCTTCGTTGCTAATGTGGGTATAAATCATCGTAGTTCTAATATTGTTATGTCCTAATAATTGCTGAATGTATCGTATATCGGTGCCGTTTTCTAATAAATGAGTGGCAAAACTGTGACGTAAAGTGTGTACCGAACCTTTTTTGGTCAACCCGCTTTTTTCTAAAGCTTTGCGCAATACGGTCTGAACACTCGTAGTACTATAAGGTTCACCCGCAAATTGCCCCTCAAAAACATAGTTTTTTCCTTTGTAAACGGTTTTGTAACTTTCTAAAAACTTAGCAATAGAGTAGGGTAACATCACTATTCGATCTTTATTTCCTTTGGCGTTTTTTAAGTGAATCTTGTAATCCGTAAAAGAAATGTCATTCCATTTTAATGAAACTATTTCGCTCACACGTAATCCTGCACCATATCCCATCAATAAAAGAAGCTTGTGTTTTGGATTTTCAACCGATTTGAAAATTTGTAAACATTCTTCCATTGAGAAAACAACGGGAAGTTTCTTTTCTTTTTTAGGACGTGGGAGTTTAAATTCCATTGTTAGATCACCTAAAACTTGATGGTAATAAAAGTGTAACGCGTTAACCAAAGAATGACCGGAGGAAGCTGAAAGTCCGCTCTCCATAAGACTTCCTAAATAGGCAACTAGTATTTCTTTGCTTAAGTTTTTAGGATTCTGGTAGTTATGATCTTTTAAAAATTGTACAAAAGCATTGCCATACGTTCTAATGGTATTGTTACTATAATTAAAAGCGAGTAAGGTATTGAGGAACAGATTAGTAAAATCGTGACAATATTCGGGTAGTTGTTCTAAAATTCTACCTTTGGTTTTACTTAATAAAAGCTGTTTTCGGTTTCTAAAATTCTTTTCAGACAAATAACCTTTGGGTAAATTTCCTAAAAACTGAATGCCATAAGGTTTAAAATGCAATTGCAAAGCTTCCACAACCGATGGCGCCGCCGGAAGCAAATAACAATCGTGTATTTTACTGTAACGAACCATAGAAAAACGTCTAATTTTTTCGTGTAAAAGAATATTGTTTGATACAAAAACGCGCATCCATTTCGTATCTTCAGTATGCGGTAAAAAAGTGAGAATTCCTTCTAATACTTCTTTTGTTTTGTCGAAATAATTAGTAGGTACAACTTCTTTTCCTAATAAATCCTCAATTGCTTTTTTTACAAATGGATGCCTTGTAGCCATGAAAACACGTTGCGATTTGTGCCAAAAAATGCCTTTAATTTTCAGTAATTCTTTGGTAATCACATTATGAAAGTGTAATTTAAAAACCCAATATTTACCCACATCTTCTAATAAGGTAAAACGCAATTTTTCAGCAAATGGAATATCCAATTTATGTTCAGGTTTTTCCACTTTTTGGGGAACTAACTGACGTTCGCTCTGTTGAGCTATGGGTGGAAGGTCACGATTTTTAAAAATATCGGCCACCGGTTGAAAAGTGCTACCATCAGAAGTTTCAACAGTTATCGCCTCAAAATTCTGTAAAAGCAATTGGTAATTCTTATTTGTGTATTCTAAATACCAATACCGTTCAACAAAATTGAATTGGGCACCAAAAGATTTTAATTTTTCCTTTGTAGCAAAATCATAATCAAAGAAAATACCAATCTTAGGCACATCATAGTACATTACTTTTTTTAGGCGAATATTCATTTTAAAAGGCTTATAATAAGTCAAATATAACAATAAAAAGTAAGAAAAAAGAGTTTTTAGATAGAAATTATTGGTACGAAATATAACTTGGTTTTCCCACTTGGTAATCGGAAAGTTTAAGATCGTTATTTTCTAATGAATTGGTTTTTAAAACATTTTCACCTTCATAAGGAATACTTGGATAGAAAGAAAAAGAAATCTGGAAGCTATTGAAAACCAAATAATCATTGTTAATAAGAACACCTAAGCTGAATTTAGGAAAAATTCGGCTTTGAAATAAATTTTTAGAATTATCTGCCAAGGCTCCAAAGGTAAAATTAGCATAAGGACTAAAGTGAAATCCATACCAATTTTTAGGAACATACGTTTGCATCTGTAAAGCTAAAAGCCAACGTTGCGTTCCTACTAAACCATCTGTGAAATTCTGTAAGCCATTGGTTCCGTTTAAGGTAAGTTGGTCTTTAACAGAAGGATTTCGATTGTTTCCCCAAGTATAACTTGGTTTTATAAATTGCCGAAAGCGCCATGACCCTATATTCCAAAGCGGACTGATGTATTGAAAACCAACAGAAAAAGCCAGTTGTTCCGTTTTACCATCATTAATAAAGCTTCCCCATTCCGTTGAAGCGGTTAGGTAACCAAAAGGATAGCGTTTCCCTTTAGAAAATTTAGCGCCAAAATAGGAGCGATTATCTCCGTTTTTGGTTTGTTTACCAAAGATGAGCGCATAAATACTTCCATAAGGAACGTCTTCGGTAATACCATAGTTAAATAAATAGCTGTCTTTATAATATTTTTGTGCAGTAAAAGCCAGTTGACCAATAATATTATTTTCAGAAGCAAAAAATGAAGTAGGGTCAAATGTGGGATCAGGAACTACAGTATATATTTTTTTATTAAAGGTAATGGAAGTGATCAAATTGGTTGTTTTTCCTAAATATGTATTAGGATTTAAGATTTTAAAAGCTCTTCCGTACCAATATTCTTGATACTCTGATTTTACAGTTTGTCTATAAGTACTGTCAGGATAAACAAAATTTTCTGTAGCTTCCCGATTTTCAAAATAAATTCCACCGGCATTTTTAGTTAATGGCGAGAAAAAATTTCGGGTTAATCCAATAGTCCTAGAACTGTTGCTATCATAATCTTTTTGATAGGTTAAATCAAAAGAAATGTAGCTGTTCTTGATATTATTGATCGTATATTGTGCATAATGCGCATCTCTGGGTGAAGAGAATTCTTTCTTATAGCTTCCGCTAATTCTATGGCCATAGCCTAGAATATTTCGTTCTGTTAATTTTGCTTCCCAATCACTCGACGTTAAATTTCCTGTTGGAATTAAACTCCAAGAATCCAATAAGGTAACATAAACGTCTACAGAATCTTGACTTTCTGTAGGTTGGGGGAGAATAGTTACTCTGCGGACATATCTTTGGCTACGAATCAAACGCTCCGATTCTTGTAGTTTTAAAGTATCGCAGGGATCATTCTTTTTAAAGAGTAATAAATTTTTAACGGTAAATTCTTTGGTTTTGGCATGAACTGCATTTCCAAAATGTTCAAAGCTGCTATTAGGAACCTGTGTCGTATCTGTAATAGAATAGCCAAAAGGATCTAATGTTTTGATATAGATATTTCGAATCACTTTGCCACTGGAGATACTATGGGCTTGATGCAATTTTTCCTGTTTTTTTTGACTTTCCTCTTCCTTTTCTTTGTTTATAATTGTTGTTGTTGTAAGATGAGACGGTCTGAAAAACAAACGATACATAAATTTTGAAAACTTCCCTCTTTTAGAATAGTTGTAAATATCATGATAGATAGTAGTGGAATCTCGATCTTGAACTGTAACCTGTGCTTTCAATTGGGAACACCCAATGAAAAAGAACAAAAATAAAAGTATGTAGTGCAACTGTAACTTCACGATTCCTGATTAACGCCCTAAAGTACTATTTATTTTGGATGGAATAAAAAAAATCCGCTTATTAAAGCGGATTTTTTCTCTATTTTCTATAATCTCTTCTCTTTCTTTTAGAGAGAAAAAATTACAAATGAATCACTTCTCCGTAAGCATCAGCTACAGCTTCCATAACCGCTTCACTCATAGTAGGGTGAGGGTGAACCGCTTTTAAGATTTCATGACCAGTAGTTTCTAATTTACGAGCGACAACAGCTTCAGCAATCATATCAGTAACACCAGCACCAATCATGTGACAACCTAACCATTCACCGTATTTAGCATCAAAAATTACTTTTACAAATCCGTCAGGTGTTCCAGCAGCTTTTGCTTTTCCTGAAGCAGAGAATGGGAATTTACCCACTTTAATATCGTAACCTGCTTCTTTTGCTTTTTTCTCTGTTAAACCAACAGATGCAATTTCAGGAGTAGCATACGTACAACCCGGAATATTTCCGTAATCTAATGGTTCAACGTGCATTCCTTTGATTTTTTCGACACATAAAATACCTTCAGCAGAAGCCACGTGTGCTAAAGCTTGTCCTGGAACTACGTCACCAATAGCATAATATCCCGGAACATTAGTTTGGTAATAAGCATTTACTAAAATTTTATCTCTATCCGTAGCAATTCCTACTTCTTCTAATCCGATGTTTTCAATGTTAGATTTGATACCAACAGCTGATAATAAAATATCGGCTTCTAAAACTTCTTCTCCTTTAGCGGTTTTAACGAAAGCTTTTACACCGTTTCCGGAAGTATCAATTCTTTCTACAGAAGAATTAGTCATAATGTTGATCCCTGCTTTTTTCAACGAACGCTCAAATTGTTTTGATACGTCTTCATCTTCCACCGGAACAATATTTGGCATAAACTCAACAATAGTCACTTCAGTTCCCATGGAATTGTAAAAATGAGCAAACTCAACACCAATAGCTCCCGAACCTACAACAATCATTTTCTTTGGTTGTTCCGGTAATGTCATTGCTTGTCGATAACCAATTACTTTTTTACCATCTTGTGGTAAGTTTGGTAATTCACGAGAACGAGCTCCTGTAGCAATAATAATATGATCAGCACTATATTCTGTTACTTTTCCGTCAGCAGCAGTAACGTCAACTTTTTTGCCCGGTTTAATTTTACCAAAACCATCGATAACGTCAATTTTATTCTTTTTCATCAAGAACTGAACACCTTTGCTCATTCCGTCAGCAACTGAACGAGAACGTGCTACTACAGCATTAAAGTCTTTATCGAAATTTTCAACCTTTAGACCGTAATCTCCAGCGTGTTTTAAATAATCAAAAACCTGAGCTGATTTTAATAAAGCTTTGGTTGGGATACATCCCCAATTCAAGCAAATTCCTCCCAAATTTTCTTTTTCTATAACGGCTACTTTAAAACCTAATTGTGAGGCTCTAATGGCAGTAACATAACCACCCGGACCACTTCCTAAAACGATGATGTCGTATTTCATTGTAATTCAGTTATTTGTTTTTTAAATTTTGAAAGAGAAACTTGTAATGTACTTTCTCTTCAAAACATTTTTGGTTTGTTTATTATTGTTTGCGAATTTAAGCAATTATTTTTAATTCGTAATCGATTCCAAGTTATTACAAATTCATTTTAATGCTATTTATTGATTTAAAGCAAATTGGGCTTCATACAATCCTTTGTACATTCCATTGGTGATTTGTAGTAATTCCTGATGTTTACCTTGTTCTACAATCTGACCTTTATCCATTACAATAATTCTGTCGGCATTAATAATAGTAGCTAAACGGTGGGCAATAACAATTGACGTTCTGTCTTTCGTGATTTTTTCTGTGGCTTGCTGTATTAATTCTTCCGAATAGGTGTCAATAGAAGAAGTAGCTTCGTCTAAAATTAAAATACTTGGATTAGAAACATAAGCTCTTAAAAAAGCAATCAATTGGCGTTGACCGGAAGAAAGCATCACGCCGCGTTCTTTTACGTTATAATCATAATTGTTTGGTAAACTCATAATAAAATCATGAACACCTATTTTTTGTGCTGCAGTAATAACATCTTCTTTAGTGATAGAATGGCTATACAGCGTAATGTTGTTCAAAATAGTATCGGCAAATAAGAATACATCCTGTAAAACTACGCTAATTTGTTTTCTTAAGCTGGCAATGGTGTAGTCTTGAATAGGAGTAGAGTCAATACTGATTTCGCCCGAATCAATTTCATAAAAACGATTTAATAAATTAATAATGGTTGATTTTCCGGCTCCGGTACTTCCTACAATGGCAATGGTTTCGCCGGGTTTTACTTCCAGATTCACACCTTTTAATATTTCTTCACCCGGAATGTAACTGAAACGAACATTTTGAAAACGAATATCACCTTTAAGATGACTGGCTTCAACCGTTCCGATATTTTGAATGTGGCTTTCGGTTTCTAATATTTCAAAAACTCTTTCGGCAGCAATGATCCCCATTTGCATGACGTTGAATTTATCTGCAATTTGGCGCAAAGGGTTAAACAACATTGTAATTAGCATGGTGTAGGCAAATAGATCACCGAAAGAAGTGGTGGCATCTCCTTGTAAAATTTCTTTTCCTCCATACCAAATGATAACTGCTAAAGTAAAAGATGAAACGATATCGGCAATGGGGAAGAAGATGGAATTATACAGAATATTTTTTAACCAAGCTTTGTTGTGTTTGGCATTGATGACTTTGAATTTTTCGTACTCAATTTGCTCACGATTAAACAACTGAACAATTTTCATTCCGGTTAAACGCTCTTGAACAAACGTATTCAAATTGGCGATTTGATTACGAACTTCGTTAAAAGCAACCTTCATTTTTTGTTGGAAAATATGAGTAGCATAAACCAAAATGGGCATAGCCAAAAGTACAATCAAAGTCAGCTGCCAATTCATATAAAACATGATTCCGATGATGACGATCATTTTCAAAACATCACTTACGATCATAAACAACCCTTGACTAAAGATGCTGGCAATAGATTCGATATCGGAAACAGTTCGGGTAACTAATTTTCCAACAGGTTCTTTGTCAAAATACTGCAATCGGAAAGAAGTGATGTGTTTGAATAGTTTATCGCGAATGTCTTTGATAATATCTTGTCCCAACCAGTTGGCCCAATAAGTAAAATAAAATTGAGAACTCACTTCAAAAAGAAGCACAACAGCCATGATAATTACATAAATCAATAACCCTGATCGATCATGAGTATTCAAATATTTATCTACGGTTTGTTTGAGTAAATAGGGTCTTGCTGCAGCAAAAATCGAAAGCAAAATAGCCCAAACAATAACCCAATTAAACCTTTTTTGATAAGGTTTGGCATATTGCATTACTTTTTTTAAAGATTTGGAACGAATAGGATTCATGTAATTGCTGTTTCTGGATTTTAATTTCGTTTTGTTTTAGTTCTTTGGTAAATATAATGCCATTTGATCAATTTCTACTTCGTCTAAATGCCCCATTTTACTTTCATCTTTGGTTATTAAATGCATGTGTAAAAAAGAGTCATGATGTGTAAAAATACCTTTATGTTCAGTAGAGAAAAAGCCAATTATTTCACAATCTACATTGGCTAGATTATACTTTACTCGCCCTTTGTGTACATCATCCGGAGAAGAGACTTTAGTCCCTTCAGGTAAATTTTGAATGTGAATTATCGCTTTTGAAACAGAACCAATTAACTTGAAAGCAAAAGGACGTTTATTTTTGATCGTTCTTTGATCTATAAATTTTTCTAAATCATTAATGTTCTTTACTGTTTCAGGTAATGCTATTTCATTCCATTGATTAACATTTCCATAAACAAAAAACGGAGCTGAAACATCAAATTTCTTTTCAACAACCATAGTAGAATCAGAAGTTACTTTTGAAATATAACTTACACCATTGTTAATTAATAATTCGCCTTTCAAAAAGCTTTCGGGTCCAATACCGTAAAGACCTTTTTTGTTAGTTATAGTATCTAAATTTATTTTGCTTTCTAGTTCTCCTTTCCACATGACATTTTTCATTGCACTAACAACTTTAACATCAGCGTAGGTTTTTTCAGAAGGAACTTCTTTCGTTGCATTTTGACAACTAAAAAGTAAGCTTGAGAAAAGGATTATTATAATCTTTATTTTATTCATTATCAAATATAAGGGTATTCCACTTTAACTAAATATAAACCGTGAGCAGGAACAGAAAACCCAGCTTTGCTACGGTTTTTACTTTCTATAATATTCCTGAAATCATCTAAAGAAATCTTGCCTAAGCCTACATCAACCATGGTTCCTACAATAGCACGAACCATGTTTCTTAGAAAACGATCCGCTGAAATGGTAAAAATCATTTGATTACCTTTTTGTTGCCAATGCGCTTTATAAATTTTACAATTAAAAGTATGTACATCGGTATTTACTTTTGAAAAACATTCAAAATCAATGTATTCAAATAAAATTTGACAAGCAGCATTCATTTTGTCTATGTCTAACTGACGAAAAAAATACCAGCTTCCTTCATTTATGAATGCATCTTTAAACGTATGAAGGTAATATTTATAGGTTCTTTGGGTAGCATCAAATCGAGCATGAGCTTCATCATGAACCGGAATAAAGTTATATATAACAATATCTTGCGGTAAAAATGAATTCAATTTTTTAATTAAAACAGGAACATCTAGTTCGCTTTCATAATCAAAATGAGCATACATTTCTTTAGCATGAACTCCGCTATCGGTGCGACCGGCACCCACAATTTCAATAGGCTGCTTCAAGATTAGACTCAACGCTTTTTCTAGTGTTTCTTGTACTGAAACTGCATTGGGTTGTATTTGGTAGCCAAAATAATTTTTTCCGTTATAAGCAAATTTGATGAAGTATCTCAAAATATAGTAGTCAGTCTCCGGTAATTAGTTTTCAAAAATTTATAAAAAGCAAATTTAAAAAGAAAATATGGTTTGAATATCTTTTTTTAGTTTTGTTTAATAAAAGTAAAAATTAAGGATTTCATTTTTCAAAAAACATATAAATCCAAACAAATTGTACCTTTGAGGCATGAAAAAGATATTATTGTTATCCGATACTCACAGTTATATTGATGATGCTATTTTGAAATATGTGAACCAAGCAGATGAAGTTTGGCATGCCGGAGACATCGGAGACTTAGCAGTCACTGATACCATCCAAAAAATAAAACCTTTACGTGCGGTTTACGGTAATATAGATGATACACAAGCACGTTTAGAATTTCCGCTCAACAACCGATTTATGTGCGAAGAAGTAGATGTTTGGATCACGCATATTGGCGGTTATCCGGATAAATACAATGTAGCTATTCGCGAAGAGATCAGAAAGAATCCACCCAATGTGTTTATTTGTGGACATTCGCATATTTTAAAAGTACAATACGATCACAAATTAAATCTCTTGCACATGAATCCCGGAGCAGCCGGAAAACATGGTTTTCACCATGTAAGAACTATGTTGCGTTTTGAAATTAACGGTAAAAAAATTGAAAAATTAGAAGTTATTGAATTAGGACTTAGAGCATCAATTGGTTAAAAATTGAATTATTGTTTCAATAACTCTTTTATCGCCTAAAATTTTACGATGCCCTAAGCTTTCTGTCATATAAAGATTTCCTCTTTTTAGGCGCTTTACAATGTTTTCAGAAGCAGTATAAGGAACATCATCATCATCTTTATCGTGTATGGCTAAAACCGGTATATCAACACTTTCTGCAGCTATATAAGCAGAATATGATTCCATATCGCCTTTTAATTGTTTTTCAAAAGCTGCTTTCATTTTTTCTCCGTATATACTTTTTAATTTCAGTTTACGAACAAAATCATTAACAATATCAGTGACGCTATCACCGCTACCAATGATTACTGCTTTTTTGACTTGTAATCCTTGTTTAATAGCATTCAAAACGGTCATTCCTCCTAAAGAGTGACCAATGGCAAATTCAAACGGACCGTAATGTTTTTCAATTTCCATGACAGAAGCAATAAAATCGGTCATTAAAGCCATTTTTCCTGTTGACTTTCCATGTGCCGGAGCATCAAAACTAATAGTTTGATATCCCAAATTAACTAATTCATCTGCAATTTTTACCAATTGTGTGCCTCTGCCTGACCAGCCATGAACTAAAAGAACTTTTTTGTCGCCAGTTCCATATTCATAAACCATGACTTTATTTTGAATAGAAGGTACATCTAATAATTTTTGTTTGGTGTTTTCTTCCATATCAAACTCTCTTTTGGGTAGTTTATGTTTAATAGGAGTTGAAAACAATTTTTGAGCAAATTTTACCGTTAATTCAGAAGAAAGCTTTTGTAAAACACTAGCGGTTAATAAAATAATTTTAGGAATTGATGTACTGGCGTTTTTTTTGTTCTTTTTCATTTTGGATAATTGAGTATGACAAAAGTACAATTAAATTAATTTCTTAAGATGAAGTTAAGCTTTTTTTAAGAACTGCCATTGTAGGATTATAAAAGCTTATGTAAATTTGTATCGTAAAAAGATTAATAAAAAACACGCTAAAAATAAATTCTATGAATCTGAAAACAAAATTAATTTTAATGGCATTATTGGGATTAATAATTGCTTGCTCTAAGAATCCTTTCACAGGGAAAAGTTCATTAGCATTAGTACCTAATAGTCAAATTTTGCCTATGTCATTTCAACAGTATAATACTTTTTTATCTGAAAATAAGGTAATTGCAGGAACAACAGATGCTAAACGGGTTGAGAATGTAGGAAGAAAAATTAAAACGGCAGCAGAAAGATGGTTAAATGCTCATGGTTATACTAATTATTTAGAAGGGTATGAGTGGGATTATAAATTAGTGGATAGTAAAGAAGTAAATGCTTGGTGTATGCCAGGAGGAAAAATTGTGGTATATAACGGTATTTTACCGGTTTGTAAAGACGACGCAGGGTTAGCAACTGTTTTAGGGCATGAAGTAGCGCATGCTTTGGCGAATCATGGGCAGCAAAGAATGAGCGCAGGAGTTTTGCAGCAAGCCGGCGCTGCCGGAGTAGCTATTGCAACAGGAGGGAAGAGCGCTGAAGAGCAACAATTATGGATGACTGCTTATGGAGCAGGAAGTCAATATGGAGCGATGTTGCCATTTAGTCGTTCGCATGAAAGTGAAGCCGATATGATAGGTTTGACTTTAATGGCTATTGCAGGATATAATCCGGATACTGCGGTTACTTTTTGGGAAAGAATGGCAGCTCAATCAGGAGGATCTTCAACACCTGAATTCATGAGTACTCACCCAAGTAATCAAACGCGTATTGATAATATTAAAAGTTTAATTCCACAAGCCAAAAAAGAAGCAGAAGCTTTTGGAGTGACTTTTAAATAATAATTTCATAAATTGAATTAAATCCCGATATTAGTCGGGATTTTTTATACACTATTATGAAAACACTTGAAAAAGGAAGCCAAAAGCTACTTAATGCATGGGCTTTTTACGATTGGGCCAATTCAGTTTATGCACTTGTTATTTCATCTTCAATTTTTCCGTTGTATTATGGAGCCTTATTTCGCATTAAAGGAATTGAAGAAATCTCCGTTTTTGGCAAAATGGTTAGAAGTGAATCTTTAATTAGCTATACAACTGCTATCGGATTTATTATCATTGCAATCATTTCGCCTCTGCTTTCTGGGGTGGCTGATTATCTCGGAAACAAAAAGTTCTTTTTGAAACTTTTCTGTTATATTGGCTCTATTTCTTGTATGCTGCTTTATTTTTTCTCACTGGAAAACATAGTTTTAGGGTTGTTTATTTATATGTTAGCTTTAATAGGTTTTTGGGGAAGTTTAGTCTTTTACAATTCATATTTGCCTGATATTGCTTATCCTGACCAACAAGATAGAATTAGTGCCAAAGGCTTTGGAATGGGATATATAGGAAGCGTTGTGTTGTTACTGATAAATTTAGGTATGGTGATGAGTGTCTCCGATGAAAGTAAACCACAAATGATGCGTTATTCCTTTGTTTTGGTGGGCTTGTGGTGGATTGGTTTTAGTCAGTATACATATCGTTTTTTACCTAACGGAAAAAACAATAACAAACTCCATAAAGATGTCTTTTTTAACGGCTTTAAAGAGTTGATAAAAGTTTGGCACCAATTGAAAACGGTTCTTCCTTTGAAGCGTTATCTTGGGGCTTTCTTTGTATATAGTATGGCTGTTCAAACCGTAATGATTATTGCTGCGTATTTTGGAGAAAAAGAAGTAGCTTGGGGTGATGACGGAGAACGAACACAAGGTTTAATAGTTAGTATTTTATTGATTCAATTGATTGCTGTATTAGGAGCTTGGTTAACATCTAAAGCGTCAAAAGCTTACGGAAATATTATCGCTTTAATAGGAATTAATTTTCTTTGGATACTCATTTGTGCATATGCTTATTTTGTGGTTACACCAGGAGAATTTTACATTGCAGCGGCATCAGTAGGTTTGGTTATGGGAGGTATTCAATCGCTTTCTCGTTCCACATATTCCAAATTGATTCCGGAAGACACAGTAGATACAACATCTTTCTTTAGTTTTTATGATGTAGCCGAAAAAATAGGAATTGTCATAGGAATGTCAATCTATGGTTATGTAACAGATATTACTGGAAAAGCACAAAATGCTATCTTGTTTTTAATCTTGTTCTTTATTTTGGGGTTAATTTTATTGACAAGGATACCAAGAAAATAGAAAAAATAATTTACATTTGAAATGTTAATAATAACTTAAATAAAAATGAAGAAAATTAACTTTTTAACTCTTTTAATTGGAATTTTTACATTAACTCTATTCTATTCTTGTGATACAGAACCTATTGATCCGGCTGTTTTACAATCTATTGAAGAAGAAGCAGGAAATGAATCTCCTACAAATGACGGAGATAATGGCAATACTGGAGGAACAGGTAACTCAGGTAATACTGGTGGTTCAACAGGAGGGGGGACTTCAACAGGAGATTATTGGCCAACTACAATAGGAAACTGGTGGCAATTTGACCAAAATGGAACTACGGCAGATCCTTCTGAAATAGTAGGCACCGATGTGTTTAATGGAGCAACTTATTATAGATTTAATTCTCAAAGTGGTTCAGGAACATCTGTTTTTGGAACAGCAACGTTTTGGTTGAATAAAAATGAAGGAGTTTATACCATAAAAATTGATGATATTGTTATAGATTTTAATGGATTATCCGGAACTCAAACAGGTTATGAGTTTGTGGTTTTGAAAGATAATTTAAGTGTTAATGAATCATGGAGTGGAAGTTATTCTCAAACAACGACCTATAATGGTGTACCGCCAATTACTCAAACGGTTAACTATACTGGTACTATTTTAGCTGTAGGAGCTACTGAAACAGTTGATGGAGAGACTTTTGAAGATATCATTAAACTTGAAATTACACAAGCTATCAATTTATCGGGTATGGTAACAAATATTACTTCTGAATATTGGTTTGCTAAAGATATTGGACCTGTTAGAACTTTTACAAGTGGTTTCTCAGGAACTCCTGGAACAGAAACTATTTTGGTTAGTTATGCAGTAAACTAAGTAAAAGACTTAAAAAAATGTACTTTAACCCGAAGTTGAAACTTCGGGTTTTTTATTGGCATAAATCTTGACATATAGTTAAAAAATAAGAGAATGGATTCTTTTAAATTATTGATAAACAAATGATTTGAATAAAAATAAATTATAAAGAATCTATTTTTAACTGACAAAATGACTCAATAATTATTATGCCAAATACAAAAATTGTAACACTAGACAATTTGTCACTTCAAGACATGCAAGCCGATGCTGAATTAATTCCATTATTGACTCCGGAAGACGAGGAGGAAATGAATAATGAATTACTTCCTAATGACTTGCCTATATTGCCATTACGCAATACTGTTTTATTTCCGGGAGTTGTCATTCCAATTACAGCAGGAAGAGATAAATCTATTAAATTGATTAATGATGCAAATGCTGGCGGTAAAGTCATTGGGGTAGTATCTCAAAAAGACGAAACGGTAGAAGAGCCTTCTCCTAACGATATTTTCCATATTGGTACAGTAGCCCGTATTATCAGAGTCTTAAAAATGCCAGATGGTAATACCACTGTTATTTTGCAAGGAAAAAAGCGTTTCGAAATAGATGAATTCACGCAAGAAGAACCGTATTTAAAAGCAACTATTAAAGAAGTTCCTGAAGTTCGTCCGGAAAAAGATGATCAAGAATTTACAACTATTGTTGATTCTATCAAAGAACTTGCCATTGAAATTATTAAGGAGAGTCCAAATATTCCAACTGAGGCTACTTTTGCGATTAAAAATATCGAAAGTAGTCCGTTTCTAATCAATTTTGTATCTTCTAACATGAATTTGTCGGTAGTAGATAAACAAAATTTACTATCGGTTAAAAATCTAAAAGACAGAGCTTTAGAAACGTTGCGATTCATGAATTTAGAGTTGCAAAAGCTGGAATTGAAGAACGATATTCAGTCTAAAGTTCGTTTTGATTTAGATCAACAACAACGAGAGTATTTCTTGCAACAGCAAATGAAAACCATCCAAGAAGAATTGGGTGGTGTTTCTCATGAGGCTGAAATAGAAGAAATGCGCGAAAAGGCAAGAACAAAAAAATGGGATGAAAAGGCAGCAACTCATTTTGAAAAAGAACTTTCCAAATTACAACGCACTAATCCGAATTCGCCTGATTTCGGAATTCAAAGAAATTACTTGGAAGTAATGTTGGAGTTACCTTGGAGTGAGTTTACTAAGGATAATTTCGATTTAAAACGCGCTCAAAGAATATTGGATCGCGATCATTATGGTTTAGAAGAAGTTAAACAGCGTATTATTGAACATTTAGCAGTTTTAAAACTACGAAATGACATGAAATCGCCTATTTTATGTTTATACGGACCTCCGGGAGTTGGTAAAACGTCAATTGGTAAGTCAATTGCTGAAGCTTTGGGAAGAGAATATGTTAGAATGTCGCTTGGTGGTTTAAGAGATGAAGCTGAAATTCGCGGTCATAGAAAAACCTATATCGGTGCCATGCCGGGAAGAATTATTCAATCCATCAAAAAGGCAAAAACATCAAATCCGGTATTCGTTTTAGACGAAATTGATAAATTATCATCAAGTCATAATGGTGATCCGTCTTCAGCTTTGCTTGAAGTTTTGGATCCTGAACAAAATTCAGAATTCCATGATAATTTCTTAGAAATTGGTTACGATTTATCAAAAGTGATGTTCATTGCTACTTCTAATAGTTTATCAACTATTCAACCTGCGCTTCGCGATCGTATGGAGATTATCGAAATGTCGGGTTATACGATAGAAGAGAAGGTTGAGATAGCTAAAACGCATTTATTACCGAAACAATTAAAAGAACATGGATTAACCGAAAAAGACCTTCAAATAGGTAAAAAACAATTGGAAAAAATCATTGTGGGTTATACACGTGAATCAGGAGTCCGTGGTTTAGAAAAGAAAATAGCAAAAATGGTTCGCCATGCCGCAAAATCGATTGCCATGGAAGAATCATACAACATAAAAGTTACTGACGAAGATATTATTGAAGTATTAAAATCACCTCGTTTAGAGCGCGATAAATATGAAAATAATGAAACTGCCGGTGTTGTAACGGGATTAGCTTGGACTTCGGTTGGTGGTGATATTTTATTCATTGAATCGACGATTTCTAAAGGAAAAGGAAGCATGACGATGACCGGAAATTTAGGTACGGTAATGAAAGAATCGGTTACCATTGCTATGGAATACATCAAGTCAAATGCCGAAAATTTAGGAATTAGTCCAGAAGTTTTAGAGAAATATAATATTCACATTCACGTTCCCGAAGGCGCTACACCTAAAGACGGACCAAGTGCAGGTATTGCGATGTTAACGTCAATGGTTTCCAGTTTTACACAAAAACGCGTTAAAAAGAGTTTGGCTATGACCGGAGAAATTACCTTAAGAGGTAAAGTGCTACCGGTTGGCGGAATTAAAGAAAAGATCTTAGCAGCTAAAAGAGCGAATATCAAAGAAATTATTCTTTGTAAAGAAAATAAACGTGATATCGACGAAATTAATCCTGATTATTTAAAAGGTTTAACTTTTCACTACGTAGATACCATGAAAGAGGTGGTTGATTTGGCAATAACCGATCAAAAAGCAAAAAATGCAAAATCACTTTAATTCAATAATTATCTAAAAATGAAATCCGATTAGCTTTTTAATCGGATTTTGTTTTTTATATCTTGATATAATTTTATCTTCGCATTTGCGTTATGCCCTTATAGCTTTGCAAGATGTATAAAAAATTCTACTTATTATTATTCATTTCATTTTCTACATATAGTCAAATAGGAGGGAAATACGTATACCAATTTCTTAATTTGGCGCAATCTCCCAGACAAGCAGCTTTAGGTGGTAAAACGGTTACAGTAGTAGATTATGACGTAAACCAAGCGGTTTATAATCCGGCAACTATTAATGCAGATATGCATAATCATTTATCGGTGAATTACGGAAGCTATTATGGAGAGGTTTCTTATGGGACAGCTGCCTACGCTTACACTTGGGATCGACATGTTCAAACGTTTCATGCCAGTGCAACTTATATTAATTACGGAACTTTTGAAGGACGTGATGAGATGGGAAATTTAACGGGGGATTTTACAGGAAGTGAAGCTGCTCTTTCTTTTGGTTATGCTTACAATATTCCTTGGACAGATATGTATATTGGAGCCAATGCAAAACTGATTTCCTCAACTTTAGAAAGCTATAATTCTTGGGGTGCCGCTACCGATTTAGGCTTTTTGTACATCGATGAAAAAAATGACATCAATTATGGAATAGCGGTTAGAAACTTAGGTTTTCAAATTAAACCGTATGCTGATACTCGTGAAAAATTACCATTAGCTATTGATGCCGGTATTTCCCAATTAATGGAACATGTTCCTATTCGTTGGCATGTCACTATGGAAAATCTGCAACAATGGAATATTGCCTTTTCAAATCCCAATAGAGCTCAAGCTACTTTAGATGGAGAAACAACGGAAGAAAAAGTTTCTTTTTTTAATAATGCATTACGCCACTTAATTTTAGGAGCCGAACTTTTTCCTGAAAAAGGGTTTAATCTTCGCTTGGGGTACAATTTCAGAAGAGGAGAAGAGTTGCGAATCGTAGATCAACGCAATTTTTCAGGTATCTCTATGGGTGTCGGAATTCGATTTGGAAAAATAAAATTTGATTATTCTTACTCTCGCTATACTTTAGCAGCTAATACCAGTTTATTTGGTTTAATGATTAATTTGGATAACGAATAAAATAGCAATCTCATGTCTGATTTAAGTGATTATCGTAAGTCGTATGAAAAAAGCGAATTACTGGAAACTAATATTCCTGAAGATCCAATCAATTTATTTCATCGTTGGTTTTATGAAGTAGAAGATTTTGGCGGAATTGGAGAAGTAAATGCAATGACGGTTTCTACTATTGGTTTAGACGGATTTCCAAAGAGTAGAGTAGTGCTTTTGAAAAAGTTTAATGAAGAAGGTTTCATTTTCTATACTAATTATAATTCGGAGAAAGGGAAAGCCATTCAAAACAACCCTAACATTTGCCTGTCATTCTTTTGGCACAACATGGAGCGTCAGGTAATTATTAAAGGTGTTGCTGAAAAAACTTCAGTTATAGATTCTGATAATTATTTTGCTTCCAGACCTGATGGAAGTAAATTGGGAGCTATTGTTTCACCACAAAGTGAAGTAATTCCCAATCGAGAGTTTTTAGAAAATAAGCTTAAAGAGTTAGAAAAAGAATTTGAAGGAAAAGAGATTCCTCGTCCGCAACATTGGGGAGGATTTTTGGTTCGTCCTGTAGAAGTGGAATTTTGGCAAGGAAGACCTAGTCGCCTACATGATAGAATTCGTTATAAATTATCAGAAAATTTTTACTGGCAGATAGATAGATTATCTTCTTGATTCTCAAATGTTTAAAAAATGTTAAAAATTTAAGTATTTCATCGATTTTATTTGCGTGTTATCGATTGCTTTGTAATTTTGTCTTGAAAATTAGTCGTTTGTCGATTAAATGATGTGTTTTTAAAAGATAAAATTACTAAAGCTATTTGCTAATGAAGAAAAACGCGATTAACCTTTTTGCCCTCCTATTTTCAATTACCATTTTAACCTCCTCATGTAGCGCTGAGAGTGTAGAGGATAACGTAACAGCAACTACTGAGATTCAAAAAAGTTATAGTCATTCAACGGAAGAGTTGGAAGTACTAGACTTAATTAATACTTACAGAGTTGAGCAAGGTCTAACTCCATTAAGTATTATTGAACACATTTCCTATAAATCAAATGAACACAATGTTTATATGGTTGAAGTCGACCAAGTAAATCATGATGGTTTTGAGGAAAGAAAAAATAATTTAGTTCAAGTATTAGGTGCCTACAGAGTAGGTGAGAATGTAGCTTATGGTTACTCAACACCTGAATCTGTGGTTGATGCTTGGATAGCGAGTTCTGCTCACAAAGAAAACATATTAGGAAATTTTTCTCATTTTGGTATCTCAATTACTAAAGATACTAACGGTAGAAGATATTATACTAATATGTTCATCAAAAAATAACCCCTACTGCAAATAGGGGTTATCCAATGAATTAGAGTGTAGAGGTTAAAAATAACTAATTCATCTTGGTAACAATAAATTCACTTCTTCTGTTTTTTTGGTGTTCTGCTTCACTGCAAGGAACACCATCAGAGCAGTTATTTACTAATTCTGTTTCTCCATAACCTTTAGCGGTTAGTCTACTTCTCTGAATTCCATTTTTAACCATGAATTCCAAAGTAGATTTCGCTCTTCTGTCACTTAAAATTTCATTGTAGCGGTGAGTTTGTCTACTGTCAGTGTGGGAGCGAATTGAAACTTCCATATTAGGGTATTGTTTCATAACCTCTACAATTTTTTGTAGATCTTTTGCAGCATCAGATCTAATATTCCATTTATCTAAATCAAAATATATTATACTGATATCAAAAATTTTAGCCAGATCAGTTCCTTCTTCAACAGGGAAAACATTTCTTTTTAGAGCAAAATTAGCTTCAGTTTTTCCCTCTTTTTCAGCTGTAGTAACACCTCTTTCAGTTGTTTCATATTCTTCTTTTGATACTCTTACATTATATTGGGTTTGACAATCTAAAGAAAGAAATTCATAATAACCTTTGTCATTTGAAGTGGTAGTTGCTAACTTGTTCATTTCCGAATCATATAAGGTAATTGCAGCACCGGGAAGAATTTCATCTGTATCAATGTCTGTTATAATTCCAAAAATGGTTTGTTGGCAAATTTTAAAGGAATAAATATCATCATATCCTTTACCACCTTCTCTGTTAGAAGTAAAATACCCTTTTTTATCAGCATCTATAATAAAACCAAAATCATCCATTGAGCTATTTATCGGCTTGGCTAAATTGACAGGATCTTGGTAAGAATCATTTTTCCATTCCGATTTAAAAATATCCAATCCGCCTAGACCTAACTGTCCATCTGAGGCAAAATAAAGATTATTATCTCCATCTACAAAAGGGAAACTTTCACGTCCTTCGGTATTGATGGTTTTACCTAAATTTTCGGGTTTCCCAAAGGAATTTCCGTTAATACTTACTTTGTAAATATCAGAGTTTCCAAAACCTCCGGGCATATCTGATGCAAAATATAACGTTTTTTCATCTTTACTTAAAACCGGATGTGCTGTGCTATAATTATTGCTATTAAAAGGTAATTCTTCAATGTTTTTCCATTCACCTTCAATCAAAGAAGCTTTGTAAATTTTAACTAAGGTACTTTTATCATCATCTTTTCCTTTTTTACCATTATTGAAATTATTTCGTGTAAAATACATTGTTTTTCCATCTTTGGTAAAGGTAGGAGTGGATTCGTTGAATTTAGTATTGATCTCTTTCGAAAAATTTTCAGGAGATGTAAAAGTACCGTCATTATTTCTGGTAACAGAATAAAGATCAGTAAAATTTTGGTCGGTCCAATCATGAATTTTGTGATAGAGTGCACCTTCTTTTCTTGCTGAAGAAAAAACAAATTGTTTGCCAAAGGGAGCTAAACCATAATCGGAAAACTCAGAGTTTATACTTGTGGTATCAATAGTATATTTTCCTGAATTGTGATCAATTTCATTGAGATAATCTTTGTTTTTAGCATAACGCTTCCCTCTTGAATCATCTGTTTTTTCATTGAAAAGTTCTAAATATTTATTTGCCTTTTTATAATCGCCGTTAGCTTTTAAAGCTTGAGAATATCTAAAATAATATTCGGGTTCTAAATCATTTTCTCCCAGAGCAAATAATTCGCCATACCATTTAGCAGCCTGATCTAATTCTCCATTGAAATAATAAGAATTCCCCAATTTTTTAAATAACTCAGGCGATTTATAACCTTTATCTACTACCTTTTGATAAATATCAATAGCATCAATATAAGAGTAGTTTTTATATTTTTTATCGGCTGTAGTTAATTTAGATAGTTGCGCTTGTCCCAACAGACAAGAACAAATCATAAATAAAGTGATATATAAAGTTTTCATAATCAATCAATTTAGAAGAATCTTGGCGACGTGATTCGGTTATTTTTAAAGATTTCAAATCGTAGAAAAATTTCATGTGAACCAGAATTATAGTTAGACAATTTAGTTGTCTCTCTATCATATCCGTAACCGGCAAAAATTGAATTGGTAATTTGAAAACCTACAAGTCCACTTAAGGCAGAATCCCAACGATAAGCTACTCCAAGTGTTAACTTTTCATACAATAAGAAGTTAGCTGTAACATCCACTTGAATAGGTGCTCCTTCAACTATTTTTGCTAAAGCAGCAGGCTTAAATTTTAAATTAGGATTAAACTCAAAAACATGACCTGCAATAGCATAAAAGTGCATTTTTTCTTTGTTTACAGTGACATCATTATCGTTGTACCTATTGGTTTCAAAGAAATTAGGAATAGACAATCCGACATAAGTTTGGTCTGAAAATAAGTACAAACCTGCACCTAAATTCGGTGAAACCGAATTGTCAAAATTTTGAAACTGAGGATCGCTTTGATGGTAAATATCGAGTTTATTTACGTCGAGATTAAAAAAATCAGCGGTTCCGCTTAAACCAACAGAGAGTTTATAATTTTTTGAAATTTGGATAAAATAAGCCAAACTTGCTGAAATAGAACTGTCATCGGTAGGACCAATTCGATCATTAGTAAAAGATAATCCCAAACCAAAATTAGAATCACCTAATGGAGTATGCGCCGATACATTATTAGTTACAGGTGCTCCATCTAATCCAACCCATTGCGTACGGTGTAAAAGAAACATAGTTAATGATTCCCTAGAACCTGCATAAGCGGGATTTACATTCAAGGTATTGTACATGTACTGTGTATATTGCGAATCTTGTTGGCCAAAACACATCATAGGTAACAATACAGATAATATAATGATATATAGTGTTTTCATGATAATTTCTTTTTTGTTATTAGCGATGTTCAGATTAACGAGTTAAATATAAATATCCAGACAAATCAATGGTTTGGTTTTGCTCATCTCTATATTTTATGATATAGAAATAAGTTCCATCCGGTAGAAGTTCATTTTTATTAAATGTTCCTCTTCCTTCAGAATAGCCTTTAAAGGCAATCATTTGATTATCATAACCACTAGCATCATAAACTAAGATTCCCCAACGGTTATAAATTTGAACGGAATTATCAGGATAACAAGTCAATCCATCAATGAAGAATACATCATTATACCCATCATTGTTAGGAGAAACCGCATTATATACTTTAACAGAGCATGCCGGCAATATTACACAATCATCGTGAACGTGCATGTAAATTTCATAAACTATCGGACAATCATTGTCTTCCAGATCAACAATGTATTGTAAGGTGTAATAACCTACTGTTACATTTGTTGGATCAAAATAAGAACCGGATAGTCCACCGGAATTAGTAACTTCAATCCATTCACCATTAGTCGGTATTGACTCTCCCAATATACTAAATAAATCAATAGGTTTTTCCTCTGTACAAATATTGTAAGGAATTGCATCAAATGGCTGACTGACAGTTACATTTATTGTTTGAGTTATCGTATCATTATTTCCACAATCATCATAAAATGTCCATTCTCTTATGATAATATATTCATAAATTGAAATGGTTGTTGTAGTTTCATTGTAAACTATATCAGCCACATTAGAACAATTGTCACTTAGCTCTAATTGAGGTATTTCCGGAATTTCAGAGCATGCAACAGTCAATTCTGTATCTATTGGTGTAACCAAAACAGGAGGGGTGATGTCATATATACTTATTGTTTGACTATAAGAAGTTTCGTTACCACAACTATCTGTTGCAGTCCAAGTTCTTATCAATGTATATTCACCAGCACAGCTTTCTCCTTCAGAAATAATTTCTTCATTTAAAGTTACAGTTGTAGAAGACGAACAAGTATCTGTTGCTAAAACAGTAGCTGCAATTGGAATTTCATCACATTCAACAGACATGTCTGCTGGCAAACTAGAGCTAAATGTCGGCGCTGTAGTATCCTGAATGGTGAAAGTAGCCGAAGAAGTTGAGCTGTTACCACAATCATCAGTCGCAGTAAAGGTCACTAAAACCGAACCACTTGCCCCGCAATCATCGGATAAAGCCGAATAATCATTAGACCAAGTCACAGACGAACAAGCATCTGTTGACGAAGCGCCACCGTTAGAAGCCAACCAACTTTGCAAGTCGGTAGTATTTCCGTTACCGTCACATTCCACGTTTACATCGGAAGCCGAAATGTCAATAGTCGGAGCAGTTGTATCCTGAATGGTGAAAGTAGCCGAAGTCATCGTTGCATTACCACAATCATCAGTCGCAGTAAAGGTTACCAAAACCGAACCACTTGCCCCGCAATCATCAGATAATGAAGAATAATCATTAGACCAAGTCACAGATGAACAAGCATCTGTTGACGAAGCGCCACCGTTAGAAGCCAACCAATTTTGTAAATCGGCAGTATTTCCGTTACCGTCACATTCTACGGTTACATCGGATGCCAAAGTATCGATTGTTGGTGCTGTAGTATCCTGAATGGTGAAAGTAGCCGAAGAAGTTGAGCTGTTACCACAATCATCAGTTGCAGTGAACGTCACTAAAACCGAACCGCTTGCCCCGCAATCATCGGATAAAGCCGAATAATCATTAGACCAAGTCACAGACGAACACGTATCGGTAGC
>NZ_JBSEFI010000020.1:0-82489 GCF_053570605.1 Flavobacterium sp. U410 | reverse complement strand
ATGCTTACTATTATTACTATTGTGTAATGGATTGACTTTTAGAATTTTGAAAAATGAAAAGCAGTCTAAAATGGGAAATGTTTTTAGAATCAGCTTGTTTTTTAAGCATCAACGATTTACTTTTAGAGCTTTTTCTTGTATAACAAGTGCAACGGGTTTGTTGTAGATTTTACTTTCTAACCACGAAATAATATCCAAATATAAGAAAGCTCTTTTTTCATACGGATGGTTTTCAAAACGCTTCAATTTTCCATGAAGTTCAATGAATGCATCCTTCAGTTCGTGTGGATAAATGAAACCCAAGTTTCTTAAAAATCGAATCATCTCGCGTTGTACTTCGTGTAAATCATTCATTTTGATTAAAAACTGATAGGTATCTTTGACCAATTTATCAAGTTGTTCATCTTCACGAGCGTCGTAATGGGCAACCAAGTTAAGCACGCGGGCAAAACACATCAAGTCTTCTCGCATTTCTAAATTTTTGTTGCCAATGATCTTCTGTAAATACGAAATGCATTTTAAATTATCGCCCATTCCAAAATACAACGAAGCAATTTTATAATAGAAAACCATGTGATGGTGTTCGTCAATTTGCTCGTTAAAAAGTTCCAATTGCGTTAAAACTTCATCGACCAAAGGTAAGCCACCTTTGAAATCGCCTTCTAAGAAATGCAAGTTGAATTTACCATTATACAATGCCAAAAACTCTTGCGATAAGACATTTTCGTTTTTAGGAAAACTTTTGTCGGCTAAGGTATTTTCAAAACGAGTTAAAGCGTCCTTAAAATAGGTTTGATGATTCACTAAATACAAGGATTCCAGTAAATAATTACTTCCTTTGATAAACCAAATGGGATTAATAGCGATCATCGATGGATATTCGTAGAACAAATCCACCCATTTTGACGCATATTTGAAGCAACCCAAGAAATCCTGAATTAGAAAGCTATACCACAAATTGGCTTTGTACAACCATAGTTTTTCGCGAAAACCCAAATCTTCGAAATCAAATTCCGGCATGCGATCGTTGTAATATTGGGTAATTTTCTTCATTTCGTCATCACTTTTGGCATAACCGTGTTTCAGCAAATAGCCATACAATTGTAACGAAAGATTCGATAATTTACTGGCGACCACATTTTTTCGACTCAAATCTCTGGCTTGAATGCTCAATTCGTCAGCCCGACCGGAAATACTTCGCGTGATATATTGCGATTCAATTACTTTTTCAAACTCAATAATTTCATAGGCAATGTTCTTTTCTTCATGTTCCAGCGCCATTGCTTTGGCTTTTTCTAACAGTTTTAAACTTTGCTTGTAAAGACCTTTTTGATACAAAATAGTAGCAAAATCAATTTGTTCTCTAATTTGAATGCGCATGTTTTGTAGCGTGGGATTCAGTCGTAAACTGACCAATATTTGCTTGTACAAATGTGCTTTCAAATTGGAAAGTTGAACTTTAGTTACGATGTTGCTTTTTAGAATTTTTTCTTCATTATAATCGGTCATTTTGTCTAAAAGTTCAAAAAGTTGCAAAAATTTAGCATCCGTATTCATTCCGATTCGGTTGACATAGAGCTTAAATTGTCGCTTTTCTGACTTAGATAAGGACTTAATCAGGACAAACAAAAAATCTTTAGAAGTGTTAGCCATCGTAAAATTAAATCAATTAAGTTGTTGTAAATGAATCAATTGTGTTGTTTTTTTATTGAGTTTGACGTTGTAATTCACTTAAAATCAAATGTAGACTTTTTTTAGCTATAAAATAAATTCGCAAAGAACAATCTACTAGAAAATGAATAATCAAAGAGTTTATATTTTTGACACCACATTGCGAGATGGCGAACAAGTCCCGGGTTGTAAACTAAATAAAGAGCAAAAAATAACGATTGCTCGAAAGTTAGACGAATTGGGAGTCGATGTCATCGAAGCAGGATTTCCGGTCTCAAGTCCTGGCGATTTTGAAGCCGTGCAAGCGATTGCTAAAGAAGTAAAAAATGCTACAGTTTGCGGATTGACTCGCGCCGTAAAAAATGATATCGAAGTGGCTGCTCAAGCTTTGAAATATGCTAAAAAACCTAGAATTCATACCGGGATAGGAACTTCTGATTCTCACATCAAATACAAATTTAACGCTTCCAAAGACGAAATTATAGAACGTGCTGTGGAGGCAGTTTCGTATGCAAAGACTTTTGTGGATGATGTCGAATTTTATGCGGAAGATGCCGGTAGAACTGATAACGAGTTTTTAGCAAAAGTGTGTACAGAAGTGGTAAAAGCAGGGGCAACTGTTTTGAATATTCCCGATACAACGGGGTATTGTTTGCCCGAAGAATACGGAGCTAAAATCAAATATCTTTCCGAACATGTTGTGGGAATTGAAAATGCTATTTTGTCGTGCCATTGCCATAACGATTTAGGTTTGGCAACGGCCAATGCTATTTCGGGCGTTGTAAACGGAGCGCGTCAAATAGAATGTACTATAAACGGAATAGGAGAGCGCGCCGGAAATACGGCTTTGGAAGAAGTGGTGATGATTTTGCGTCAACATCCGGGTTTGCATTTGGATACCAACATCAATTCGAAGTTGTTGAATGAAATCAGCCGTTTGGTTTCAGACACGATGGGAATGATTGTTCAGCCCAATAAGGCTATCGTGGGAGCTAATGCTTTTGCTCATAGTTCAGGTATTCATCAAGACGGTGTGATTAAAAACAGAGCAACTTACGAAATTATTAATCCGGAAGACGTTGGAGTTACCGAATCTTCGATTATCTTAACGGCTCGTAGCGGCCGTGCGGCTTTGGCGTATCGCGCTAAAAACATTGGGTACGAACTAACAAAACTTCAGTTAGATACTGTTTATCAGGAGTTTTTAAAAGTAGCTGATCATAAAAAAGAAGTGGTAAATGATGATATTCATCGTATTATTGAACATTGTAGAATAGGTATTGCACTATAAATTATGGAAAAGAAAACCTTATTTGATAAAGTTTGGGACAGTCACGTAGTAAGTTCTGTTCCTGACGGACCTCAAATTTTATATATCGACAAACATTTAATTCATGAGGTAACAAGTCCGCAGGCTTTTGCCGAATTGGAAGAACGAAATATTCCTGTTTTCAGGAAACAGAAAATTGTGGCAACGGCCGATCATAATGTGCCCACAAAAGAACAGCATTTGCCTATTAAAGACGAATTGTCTCGAAATCAAGTCGAACAATTGACAAAAAACTGCGAGAAAAACGGAATTGAGTTGTATGGTTTAGGCCACGAATACCAAGGAATTGTTCACGTCATTGCGCCAGAATTGGGCATTACATTGCCTGGGATGACCATGGTGTGTGGAGATAGTCATACATCAACGCATGGTGCTTTTGGAACCATTGCTTTCGGAATCGGAACCAGTCAGGTAACGCAAGTTTTTGCAAGCCAATGTTTGTTGTTGAATAAACCGAAAAGCCTTCGGGTAAATGTCAACGGAAAGTTGGCTAAAGGAGTCACGCCAAAAGACGTGATTTTATACATTATTTCTCAAATCGGAACCAATGCCGGAACGGGCTATTTCTGTGAATATGCCGGAAATGTTTTCAGAGAAATGTCGATGGAAGGACGAATGACCGTTTGTAATATGAGTATCGAAATGGGTGCTCGCGGTGGAATGATTGCTCCTGATGAGGTGACTTTCGAATACATTAAAGGACGAAAATTTGCTCCAAAAGGTGAGCAGTTCGAACAATATGTGGCACATTGGAAAACCTTGCCAACAGATGAAGGTGCTGTATTTGATAAAGAATATAGCTTCAATGCGGAAGAGATCAGCCCTATGATTACCTACGGAACCAATCCGGAAATGGGAATTGGGGTAAATCAAGCAATCCCAAGTCCGGAAAACGATCCGTCTTTTGAGAAAGCATTGGAATATATGGGCTTTCAAAAAGGCGAACATTTAGTTGGAAAGCCTATTAATTATGTGTTTATAGGAAGTTGTACTAATTCCAGAATCGAAGATTTTAGAGATGCGGCCAATTATATTAAAGGAAAACAAAAAGCGGCTAATGTTACGGCGTTAATTGTTCCGGGTTCGCAACAAGTGGCTAAACAAATTCAGGAAGAAGGGTTGACAGCCATTTTTGAATCGGCTGGTTTTGAGATCAGACAACCCGGATGTTCGGCTTGTTTAGCAATGAATGACGATAAAATTCCGTCAGGCGAATATTGTGTTTCTACCTCAAACCGAAATTTTGAAGGGCGACAAGGACAAGGTGCTCGTACGCTTTTAGCCAGTCCGGTTATGGCGGCGGCAACGGCTGTAGAAGGAAAAATTGTAGACCTAACGTTAACTTTGAACTAAATGGAAAAATTCACTTTATTACAATCAAAAGCGGTTCCGCTTCCTATTGAGAATGTGGATACCGATCAAATTATACCGGCACGTTTCTTAAAAGCGACTAACAAAATTGGATTTGGAAACAACTTATTCCGAGATTGGCGCTACAACGATAAAAATAAAGAAATCCCGAATTTTGTGTTGAATAATCCTAAATATTCAGGTTCCATTTTGGTGGCTGGCGATAATTTTGGATGCGGAAGTAGTCGTGAACACGCGGCTTGGGCTTTAACGGATTATGGCTTTAAAGTTATTGTTTCCAGTTATTTTGCCGATATTTTTAAAGGAAATGCACTGAATAACGGTTTGTTGCCTATTCAAGTGAGTCCGGAGTTTTTAAAAGAAATGTTTCAGGCAATTGAGGGCAATTCGGAAGTTGAAATTACGGTTGATCTGGAAGCACAAACGATTTCATTTAACGATAAAACCGAATCGTTTGCAATCGATTCGTATAAAAAAATATGCATGCTAAACGGCTATGATGACATAGATTTTTTGGTAAGCAAAAAAGCAGAGATAGAACAATTTGAACAAAATAGAACCTTGTCTTATGAATTTTAAAATTGCAGTACTTTCGGGCGATGGAATTGGTCCGGAAGTAATTCAGGAAAGTATCAAAGTGTTAAAAGCAGTAGCTGAAAGTTTTAAACATGAGTTTCAGTTTAACCCGGCTCCGGTTGGTGCCATTGCTATCGATGAAACCGGAAATCCTTTGCCGGATGCTACATTGGAGGTTTGTAAAAATGCGGATGCGGTGTTGTTTGGTGCTATTGGAGACCCGAAATACGACAATGATCCGTCTGCAAAAGTAAGGCCGGAACAAGGTTTGTTGAAGTTGCGAAAAGAATTAGGTTTGTTTGCTAATATTCGTCCGGTAACCGCTTATAATTCGTTATTGGATAAATCGCCTTTGAAAAAAGAAATTATTCAAGGAACTGATATGGTGATTTATCGCGAATTGACCGGAGGGATTTATTTTGGCGAAAAGAAATTAAGTGAAGACGGTAAAACGGCTTCCGATTTATGTGAGTATTCTCAATTTGAAATTGAGCGCATTGCTCATTTGGCTTTTAAAGCGGCAGAAACCCGTAAAAATAAAGTAACCTTGGTGGATAAAGCTAATGTTTTAGAATCGTCTCGTTTATGGCGAAAAGTAGTTTCGGAAGTGGCTAAAAGTTATCCTAAAGTAGCTTTGGATTTCTTATTTGTGGATAATGCAGCGATGCAAATGATTTTGAATCCGAGTCAATTTGATGTGATTTTGACCGAAAATATGTTTGGTGATATTATTTCTGACGAAGGAAGTGTCATTGGCGGTTCTATCGGTTTGTTGGCATCCGCTTCAGTGGGAGATGGCGTGGCGTTATTTGAACCTATTCACGGTTCGTATCCGCAGGCGAAAGGAAAAAATATTGCCAATCCGATTGCTTCCATCTTGAGTGCTGCTATGATGTTAGATCATTTCGGATTAAATGATGAGGCCGAAGCTGTTCGTCAAGCCGTAAACAAAACTATTGACAAAGGAATTGTAACCAAAGATTTGAATAGTGAAGCTTTTGTTTCGACAACAAATATCGGAGATATTATTGCCGGAACGATTTTAAATCGCGAAGATACTTGCGAGTATATGAATTGTGAAAATATCCATATCGGACAATCTGTTGTAATTTAGTGAAATTGTTATTTATAGTGTTCATAGAAGCCTGTTTTTAAACAGGCTTTTTGTGTTAAAAATATGACTTATTTTTAATAAAAAATGGAAGAACTATAGGTTGTATATAATAAATGTTAAAAGTTTCGTAAGAATTTTTCAATTCAAATAATAAAATCTTTATTTCGCTGTTTACTATAATGAAATAAACACAATCATCAATCAAAAAACATGCGAAATTATTTTTTAATCTTAATCACTTTATTATTCTCCTCATTAGCTTTTTCACAAAACACTTTAAAAATAACCGGAAAAATAATAGACGAAAGTCTAAAACTACCCTTAGAATCGGCGACAGTTTATTTTACTAAAGCAGCTGATTCTACGGTTGTCGATTATACCATTTCTGATCGCAACGGTAATTTTGAATTTAAAATCAGAAAATTAGATTATCCGTTAGTTTTGAAAGTTTCTTATAACGGATTTTTAGATTACAAAAAGGATTTTCAAAAGTTAGAGAAAGACCAAAATTTAGGAACAATTTTATTGAAAGAGAATGTTTCCTCTTTGAGTGAAATTGTGGTAAAAGGAGAAACTCCGCCTATTGTTATCAAAACGGATACTTTAGAGTTTAATGCGTCATCATTTAAAGTACGCCCCGATGCTAATGTTGAAGCGTTACTAAAACAGCTTCCGGGAGTTGAAATTGACGAAAACGGAAAAATTACGGTCAACGGAAAAGAAGTAAATAACATTTTGGTCAACGGAAAACCGTTCTTTGGAAAAGATGGAAAGATTGCGACGCAGAATCTCCCTGCTGAAATGATTAGTAAAATTCAGGTAACAGATACTAAGACCAAGGAAGAAGAGCTTTCCGGACAAAGTGCAAGTTCTGACGAAAAAACCATCAATTTAACCATTGATGAAGATAAAAATAAAGGACTTTTTGGAAAAGCAACCTTAGGTTATGGAACAGATGATCGTTACGAATCAAGTTTGTTGTTCAACTATTTCAAGGATACCCAAAAAATAAGTGTGTTGGGTTCGTCAAATAATATTAACTCTGTAGGTTTCTCCATGGATGAAATTTTTGACAATATGGGCGGCGGTCGAAATACATCCATTTGGACAAGTGGAGATGGTAGTTTTGGAATTAACGGAATGCGTTTTGGAGGAAATAAAGGAATTACCAAATCATCAATGATCGGAATAAATTTTAGCGACGAATGGTTTAATAAAAAAATAGATCCTAACGGAAGTTACTATTACAATAATGCCGATTCTAAAAATACCAATAGAACCAATAGAACCAATCTGTTGCCAACAGGGAATACCAATACAATTTCAGAATCGAATACCAGAAATATTGTAGATGGTCATAATCTAAATTTGGATTTTGAAGTAAAAATTGATTCAACCACAACGTTATATATTTCTCCGGCATTTTCTAAAACAAAAAATAACAGCAGTTATAATAGCTTTGAGAATACTTATGATGAGAATGGAGCTTTATCCAATGATTATATTTCTGATGATAAGTCTCAAACCGATTTTTCTAGTTTTAAAAACAATTTGTATTTGTTTAAAAAGTTAGATAAGAAAGGAAAAGGAATAGGGGTAAGTTTTAACAATACAAATACCGAAAATGAAACCGACCTATTGACCTATTCCAAAACTTCATTTTACCAATCGGGTGCCGCAGATGATGAACGAGATCAAAGCCGACGAAATAAAGAAAGAAGTAATAGTTACAACGGTTCAGTTCGTTATATTCAGCCCATCAGCGATTCTTTGAACATCACTATTCAGGCAGCTTACGCTTGGGAAGAAAGGAAAGATTATCAAAATACTTTTGATTTTGATGGCTTTACAGATGATTATTCTGTTACAAATGATGCGCTTTCACGTGATATTAATTCTAAGAAAATAACATTTACACCTAGTATTGCTTTACAATTGAGAAAGAAGAAAATACGAGGGAGAATGACTTTTGGAACCGATAATATTAATTATCAAAACCAATCATTATATCTTGGAACGGAAACCAAATTGAATCAAAAATATTTGTATCCCAACGTAAATGGGTATTTGAGTGTGACTTTAGGGAAATCCAAATCAATTTATACCTATTCTGCTTATAAGGTTACTATGCCGTCCGCATCGCAATTGCTACCGTATGAAAATATAGAAAATCCATTGAATACTATATTAGGAAACGCTGAACTAAAACCGAAAGAAGCCTATCAGGTATATTTGAATTTTAACAATTATGATTATGCTAGTCGAAGCGGCTTTTATTTATATGGCGGTTTAGATTACAACAAGAATGAAATTGTGGCTTCAACAACGTATGATGCCGATTATAAAGCTACCACAACTTATCAGAATATTGATAAAACCTATAATAGTTATGCCGGTTTAAGTTATAGCAAAGTATTTAAAAAAGAAAAGCGTACATTTAAAGCAGGAACCTCTCTGGATTTAGGGTTAGATTATTCAGAAGGATTAACAAATGCCGTTTTATACGAATCATCAGGATATGAAATTGCACCAAGAGCATTTATTAATTGGTCAATAGAAGATTTAATTACATTGAATCCATCTTATACCTATACGTTTAATAGAACCGATTTTAATAATTATGTGATTGATAAAACAGAATATTTCAAGCATAATTTTAAATTTGAATTAACCAGTTATTGGCCAAAGCATGTAGTTTTTGGTAGTGATTTTGGATACAATTACAATTCTAATATTTCCGGAGGTTTTAAAAGAGATTTCTACTTGTGGAATGTAAGTTTAGGCTATAATTTTTGGAACGATCAATTGCTGGCGAAAGTAAAAGTGTACGATTTATTGAACCAAAACATTGGAGTAAGTAGAACAGTAACACCAACCGCAATTACCGATACAGAGAACACTGTTTTACAACAATATGTAATGTTCTCATTGACCTTTAAATTAGAAAAATTTGGAGGAAAGAAAAAAGAAAGCAATATGTTCTGGAGAGATTAATCTATTCAGAAGAATTGTTTATTTCTTAAGTAGAAAAAAGGACGAAGCAAAACTTCGTCCTTTTTGTTTATCGTTTTTTGATTTTGTTTACCAACTTCCGCCAGCGCCTCCACCGGAAAAACCACCGCCCCCGAAGCCACCGCCAAATCCTCCGCCTCCGAAACCACCTCCGCTACTTCCAAATCCGCCACTTCTTCCCATTCGACTCAAAATGATCATATCAGCTAAGTCAGGTCCCGAATAGCGTCCGCCACTTCCGCCACCGCCGTTTCTATTTCTTTTAGAAAGAATAATCAGAATAATGACAATGATGATAAATAGAACAATAATAGGAAAAGCAGAACCGGTATTTTCTCCTGAATTTGTATTTTTATAAGTGCCTTTAATGACTTCAAAAATAGCATCGGTACCTTTGTCTAAGCCGTTATAATAACTACCTGCTTTGAACTCCGGAATGATAACATTCCGAATAATTTCACCGGTAATTCCCGCAGTAAGCTGAGGTTCTAATCCATAACCAGGAGAAATCCAGATTTTACGATCGTTTTTGGATAACAAAATCATCACTCCGTTATCTTCTTTTTCTTGGCCAACACCCCATTCATGTGCCCATTTTGGGGTTAAGATTCCAATGTCTTCACCTTGCAAATCGTCAATGGTTACAATTACAATTTGAGTAGAAGTACTATCGGCATAATTTAAAAGTTTTTGTTTTAAACTATTTTCTTCCGAACTCGACAATACATCTGCATAATCATAAACACTGGTTTGTTTTGATGTAGAAGGTTTGTCAGGAATTTTGAATTGGGCAAATCCTATATGATGTAGTAATAGTAAAGTCGCCAAGAGCAACCAATGTATTACTTTGAGTATCAGTTTAATCATTATCCTCTGGAAATTTCGTTAGGTAATTCATCAATGTCATCTTCCTGATAGGGGAAGTATAGTTTTAAACGTTCTCCCGCTTTTAAGATGCCTTGAATTAAGCCTTCTTTATATTGGTTTTTCTGAAAGTTAGTTATCATGATATCTTTGGTACAATCCCAAAAATCAGCTTCAACCACTTTGTTGATGCCTTCATCACCCACAATAGCAAACTTTTTACTGGCTGTAGCAACATAGATCAGAACTCCATTTCGCTCTTTTGTATTTTGCATTTCAAGGGCGAAAAAAACCTCCTGCGCTCTTTGCAAAGGAGGTTTGTCGGTTTGTTCTTCTAAGTGTACGCGAATTTCTCCCGAAGTATTATTTTCGGCTTCCATAATAGCCTGAACAATTTCTTGCTCTTCGGCTTTGGTTAAGAAATCTTCTGTCTTAGACATGATTTAAATTTTTATTTACCAAAATTGAACTCAACGTCAGGCGCTTTTTCAGCTCCTTTTTCAGCTTCAAAATATGGTTTTTCTTTGTATTCGCTTAAGAACCAATTGTTCGGTATTTTTAAAATATAGTTGTTGTACGATTGAACCGCTTCGTTAAAACGCGTACGAGCCGTTAAAATTTGGTTCTCAGTACTTGCTAATTCATCCTGTAATTTCAAGAAATTTTGGTTTGCTTTTAAATCAGGATATTGTTCTACGGTTACCAATAATCTTGACAAAGCACTATTTAAACCACCTTGTGCTTGTTGGAATTGTTGCAATTGTTCCGGTGTAATGTTTGACGGATCAATAGTCATCGAAGTTGCTTTCGCTCTGGCGTTGATTACCGCTTCTAAAGTTGATTTTTCAAAATCAGCAGCGCCTTGAACCGTTTTCACTAAGTTTCCGATAAGATCACTACGACGTTGGTAAGCGGTTTCTACATTACCCCATTCTTTAGATACAGCTTGGTTTTGAGCAATAGCTCCGTTTTTGATTCCAATGTACCAAAAGAATCCTATAGCTAATAATCCTACGATAATTAATACGGGTGCAAATTTTTTCATAAGTTGTTTAATGTTTAAAGTTGATTTTTTAGTTCTATTAATTGTGATTTAATATTTTCCAGTTTTCGGATAATTTCAAACTTATCCAGTGTTTTTTTCTGATTTTCTTTCAAATGTGTTTTGGCTCCTTCCAATGTAAACCCTCGTTCTTTAACCAAATGATAAATCAGTTGCAGGTTTTTGACATCTTCCGGAGTGAATTTTCGATTCCCTTTCGCATTTTTCTTTGGCTTCAGAATATCAAACTCTTTTTCCCAAAATCGGATCAGCGAAGCATTAACATCAAAAGCGACAGCAAGTTCACCAATGCTGTAATACAATTTTCCTTCTGGTAAGTTTAAGTGCATAATGTTTTCAATAATCTTAAACAATTAGTCCAAAGCCTGATTCTCTTGGTTGGCCAATTTCGAAATAGCCACATATTCTTCTGCCGAAATACTTCCGTAATAAAAATTAATCGGATTTACCTTTTTACCACTTTTAATTACTTCATAGTGTAAGTGTGGTGCTTCGCTTCGTCCGGTACTTCCCACGTAACCGATAAGGTCACCGCGTTTCACTTTTTGTCCCGGGCGACAGTTGTATTTGCTCAAATGGGCATAAAGCGTTACATAACCATAACCGTGATTCACTTCAATATGGTTTCCATAGCCCGAAAGCGAATTGTCGGCTTTTAAAACCACACCGTCACCAGTCGCATAAACAGGAGTTCCGGTTGGTGACGTAAAGTCCATTCCATAGTGAAACTTACGAATTTTGGTAAACGGGTCACTTCGGTAGCCATAACCCGATGCCATTCTTTTCAAATCTTCATTTTTAACCGGTTGAATAGCCGGAATAGAAGCTAAAAGTTTTTCCTTTTGTTTGCCCAGTTTCACAATTTCGTTCAAAGATTCCGATTGTATTGCCATTTCTTTCATCAATCGGTCAATTTTTTTAGTGGTGTTAATGACCAAATCCGAATTGTTGTAGCCTTCCAGAGTTTTGTATCGGTTCACACCGCCAAATCCCGCTTTTCGTTCTTCTTCACTTATTGGAGCCGTGTTAAAATACGTTCGGTATACATTATTATCTCGTTCTTCAATAGCACCTAAAGCTTCCTCCATCACATCCACTTTTTTATTCAAAAGTTGATAGTTGATTTTCATGTTTTCTAATTCGCTCGTTAACAATTTATCTTTTGGCGTTTCAAAATAAGGCGTGTTGATGAGCAGAACCAAACACAAAAAACCAAACAATGCCGCAGAAAGCAAAAAGAGAACAGCATAGCCAAATTTCTTACGCTTCTTAGTTTCAATTCGTTTGTACGCTAAATTTTCCGAATCGTAATAATATTTTACTTTCGCCATGTTTTAAATTTACTATTTTTGCACAAATTTTTTGTGGTCAACAACTGTTATACGAACAAATTTATGAAATGTTTCAAACTTGAGCTTATTTTTTTAGTTAAGGCGCGAAACTTTTCTCAAAATCAGCCGGCTTACATTCCTGCTTTCGCCTTTAGTTGCCTCAGTGGCAAGCTATCGGCTCAATCAGGGCGAAAAAGCCAAAGGTAGTAACAGTTTGGAAACCTTATTAATATCAAAACAAAATGACATCAAGAGACATTCGTAAAGCATTTTTAGACTTCTTCGAAAGTAAAGGACACTTAATTGTACCTTCTGCACCTATTGTATTAAAAGACGACCCTACGTTAATGTTCAATAACTCGGGAATGGCGCAGTTCAAGGAGTATTTCTTAGGAAACGGCACGCCAAAAAGCAAGCGTATTGCCGACACTCAAAAATGTTTGCGTGTTTCGGGAAAACACAACGATTTGGAAGATGTAGGTTTTGATACCTATCACCACACCATGTTCGAAATGTTAGGAAACTGGTCTTTTGGCGATTACTTCAAAAAAGAAGCGATTGCTTGGGCTTGGGAATTCTTAACCGAAGTTTTAAAATTAGATAAAGACCGTTTGTATGTTTCTGTTTTTGAAGGAAACGAAGCCGAAAATGTTCCTTTTGACCAAGAAGCTTTCGATTTGTGGAAACAATACGTTGCTGAAGATCGAATCATTTATGGAAATAAAAAAGACAACTTCTGGGAAATGGGCGATCAAGGACCGTGCGGACCTTGTTCTGAAATTCATATCGATTTGCGTTCTGACGAAGAAAGAGCACAAGTTTCGGGTAGAAGTTTAGTCAATGCCGACCATCCGCAAGTAGTGGAAATTTGGAACAACGTATTCATGGAATTCAACCGTAAAGCTGATGGTTCGTTAGAAAAATTACCGGCAAAACACGTCGATACCGGAATGGGATTTGAGCGTTTGTGTATGGCAATGCAAGGAAAGACTTCTAATTATGATACAGATGTTTTTACGCCGCTTATTCAAAAAGTGGAGCAAATTACAGGATTGAAATACACACCAAATAATGTCATTCTGAACGAAAGTGAAGAATCTCAAGAGCAAAACAAAATCAATATTGCCATTCGTGTCATTGTAGATCACGTTCGTGCGGTGGCTTTTGCTATTGCTGACGGACAATTGCCTTCAAACACCGGAGCGGGTTATGTAATTCGTCGTATTTTACGTCGTGCTATTCGTTACGGTTTTACGTTCTTAAATCAAAAAGAGCCTTTTATTTACCAATTGGTAGCAGTTTTAGCGGATCAAATGGGCGAATTCTTTCCGGAAATCAAATCACAACAAAATTTGGTTACTCAAGTAATTCGCGAAGAAGAAACGTCTTTCTTAAGAACTTTGGATCAAGGTTTAAGATTATTAGACGATGAAATTTTGCAAATAACAGGAAACAAAGCTTTAATGCCAACAATTAAAGAACTAAATCCTAATCATGAAAATTTTGATGAATTATTAGTATTAGAAGGGGAGAAAGCTTTTGAATTATATGATACTTTTGGGTTTCCATTAGATTTAACCGCTCTTATTTTAAGAGAAAAAGGGATTGATTTAGATGAAGTAGGTTTTAATCTTTGTATGCAAAAACAAAAAGATCGTTCGCGTGCTGCATCGCAAGTTTCTACAGGCGATTGGCATATTTTGGTAGAAGGAAATGTAGAGCAATTTGTGGGGTATGACCAAACTGCAAATGATGTAAAAATTACCCGCTACCGAAAAGTAGATTCTAAAAAAGACGGTATTTTGTACCAAATTGTATTAGATGCTACGCCTTTTTATCCGGAAGGTGGAGGTCAAGTAGGAGACAAAGGAACGTTGGTTTCGGCTAACGAAACTATCGAAATCATCGATACCAAAAAAGAGAATAATTTAATTCTTCATTTTGCAAAACAATTGCCGGAAAATGTAAATGCAACTTTCCAAGCCAACGTAAATACAGCATTGAGAAGTTTAGCAGCAAGCAATCACTCGGCGACACACTTGTTGCATCAAGCGTTGCGTACCATTTTAGGAACGCATGTGGAACAAAAAGGTTCATTGGTTTCTCCTAATTATTTGCGTTTTGACTTTTCGCATTTTGCCAAAGTAACCGATGAAGAGTTAAAACAAGTAGAAGACTTTGTAAATGCTCGTATTCAAGAACATTTGCCATTAATTGAAAGAAGAAATATTCCGTTTGCACAAGCAGTGGAAGAAGGAGCCATGGCACTGTTTGGAGAAAAATATGGCGATTCGGTTCGTGCGATTAAATTTGGAAAAAGCATGGAACTTTGTGGGGGAATTCACGTGCAAAACACAGCCGATATTTGGTATTTCAAAATTGTATCAGAAAGTGCTGTAGCAGCGGGAATTCGTCGTGTTGAAGCGATTACCAACAAAGCAGTAAAAGAATATTTTGCAAACCAGGAACATTTAATTGCTGAAATTGCAGCCTTGTTGAAAAATCCACAAGATGTGACCAAATCGGTAGTTTCTTTACAAGACGAAAATGCAAAACTGAAAAAGCAAGTAGAGCAGTTGTTGAAAGACAAAGCCAAGAACTTAAAAGGAGAATTGGCTTCGCAATTGGAAAATATTAATGGAGTTGATTTCTTAGCGGTTCAAGTAGATTTAGACGCAGCCGGAGCAAAAGATTTAGCTTACGAATTAGGGAATAACAAAGACAATTTATTTGTTGTTCTTGCAACAGTTAACGAAGACAAACCGATGTTAACATGTTATGTTTCTAAAGAATTGGTGGAAACCAAAGGACTAAATGCAGGACAAGTAGTTCGTGAACTTGGAAAATACATTCAAGGCGGCGGCGGCGGACAACCGTTTTTTGCTACAGCCGGAGGTAAAAATGTGGTAGGAATTTCAGAAGCTTTAGAGAAAGCAAGAGAGTTTTTAAAGTAATAGCCGTAGAATAAAAAAAGGTCTGATAGTTGAAAAATTATCAGGCCTTTTTATTATAAGAAATATTTGTAAAAATTTGTTTTTTGTCTTTCTTTTGTGGGAAATTTTAATTATTTAAGAAATGAAAAAAATATTTGTTATAATTAATGTGTTTGTATTGTTACTAACCTCGTGTTCAAGTGATGATGGGAATTCAAGCGGAGTTTTAGTAAAGAAAATAGTTTCAAACGGAAATGAATTTATTTATACTTATAGTGGAAATAAAATATTAAATATTTTAGCTTTCGGTCAACAAATAGATTATTCATATTCAGGAAATTTAATTTCAAACATTAAGAGATTTGATTCTTTTAATACTTTAATTTTTGAGACAAATTATTTTTATGAAAATGATAACTTAATACAAGAAATTACTTTTGATTATACATACGGAGATGCTGAAAAAGTGGAATATGTTCATAACTCAAATAATACAATTTCATTTGTAAGATATCAAAATAGCACAGGATCTTATACTGAAATTAATCATGGTAATTATTATTTAAATAATGAGAATGAAGTTCAAGCTTATGAGTTGTTTACAAATAGTAACGATTTAATTAATCGACTTGAATTCACTTTTGATACTCACAATAATCCAGTTAAAAATATTTTGGGTTTTACAAAATTATTTTCCAATTTAGAGAATGGCATGTATAGAAATATTATTTCAAGAAATGTTTATGATGCAAATAATGTTTTGATTGATAGTTATTTAAATCAATATACATATAATCAAAACGATTATCCAGAAACTAGAACTACTTTTTTTAACGGTTCAAGTTCATCATCTTCAACTTCGCAATTTTATTATTAAAAAATGTTCTCATATATAATTAAATCCCGATAATTTTTTAATTATTGGGATTTCTTTTTTATCACTATTTTTGAAATCTAACTTTCTAATAATTTAAGAAGCCAAAAATAATGCAATTCAGAACCGAAATACCGATTACCCCAAGTGATTTTCCAATAGATTATCATTCAAAAGTAGTATTGTTAGGTTCATGTTTTGCAGAAAACATAGGTTCTAAATTCGAATATTATAAATTCCAAGCGACGATCAATCCATTCGGAATTATCTTTAATGCCGTTTCTTTAGAAAAATTGGTCAAAAGAGTGGTTGAGAAGAACTATTTTACCGAAAAAGATATTTTTTTTCACAATGATTTATGGCATTGCAATGAAGTCCATTCTGAGTTGTCGAATGTGAATAAAGAAGAATTTTTAAAGCAATTAAATAAGCGCATCGATTTTACAAATGAACAAATAAACGAACTTACACATTGTCTTATAACTTTAGGAACATCTTGGGTATACCGACATAAAACATCTAATGAAATTGTAGCCAATTGCCATAAAGTGCCACAAAAAGAGTTTACAAAAGAATTGCTTTCGGCAGTACAAAATCAGTTGAGTTTGCAGAATATTGTTTCATTAATTCAATCCATAAATCCGGATGTTAAATTTGTTTTCACGGTTTCGCCCGTGCGACATATAAAAGACGGATTTTTTGAAAACAACGTCAGTAAAGCCAATTTGTTTTCGGCTATACATACGCTTTTGTCATCTCGAGCGGAGTCGAGAGATAAAATCCAAAATGAAACCTTACAGGTTCTCAATTCCGTTCGAACTGAAAGTAGTATCAACTATTTTCCGTCTTACGAAATTGTCATGGATGAACTTCGTGATTATCGTTTTTTTGAAGCCGATATGTTGCATCCTAATGCATTGGCAATAGATTATATTTGGGAAAAATTTTCGCAAAGCTATTTTAATTCGGAAACCAGTTCTATTATGAAAGAGGTTGAAATCATCCAAAAAGGTTTGGCGCACCGACCGTTCAATCCCAATACAGAAGCTCATCAAAAATTTTTAACCGATTTACAAAAGAAAATTGATAAATTAGTGTCAAATAATCCTTCAATATTGTTTTAAATGGCACGAAACGCTTCTACCGAAACTCAAGTTAAAAATCTTTTAGTTCCTATAATTCAAGCCATTTTTAAATCAGGAAAAGTGGTTTATATCCTTATAATTGCCGTAATTCTTTATTTGGGTTACCAACACTTCGCCCAAAAAAAAGAAGACAACGTAACTTTTAATTCCGATTTAATTGAAAAAGAGATTAAAAATGTTGGAAAGTTAGTTGTTACCGAAGGAAAATTTTCAGAAGTGGTCACCTATAAAGACCAACAAAAGTATTTAATGGATTTGGTTTCTTTCGAAAAAAAAGCCTTGATTGTTGCCAATGCAGATGTGACCATTGCGTATGATTTACGACAAATTAAATACGATATCGATCAGGAAAATAAAACAGTAACCATCACATTTGTTCCTGAACCGGAAGTGAAGATCAATCAGGAACTTCAGTTTTATGATGTCGATCAAAGCCGTTTTAATCCTTTTGGAGCTGAAGATTACAATAAAATAAACCAAAAAGTAAAACAGGTTATTGCTAAAAAAATCGAAAAATCGACTTTGAAGTCTAATGCTGAAAATCGTTTGTTAAGCGAGCTTTCTAAGATTTTGATTGTAACCAATACAATGGGATGGACGTTGAAATATAATGGCAACGTTATCCAAAAAGATGCTGATTTCAATGCTAATTTTAAGCCTTAATAAATACGTTTTTTTACGTATTGATGTCTCCGCCGGAATTGTCCAAATTCGTAGAATAATTTAAAACATAAATTATGATGGAATGGATTTGCATATTGCTGTTTTTTATCCTTGTTTTTTTTCTGTTTCTCAAAAATGTTGAATTAAAAGCAAAGCATATTAAAAAAATGGAAGATTTGAGCGTACAAATGGCTGATTTGACAAATCAACAAATTAAATTGAAATATAAAATTTTTATTCTGAATAGTTTAGATGAAGTGTTGAGGAAAAATATTAAGCATATTCAAGAAGAAATTTTTGTTTTACAAAAAATAATACTAAAGCTGCTATAGTTCAGAACAATAACCATTTTTAGTAAACTAACACTCTTTTTATGGGCAAAACTTGGACTCTTTTTTGGTTAGTGCTTTTAAGTAATAGTTTTGTACATTCGCAAAATAATAAAGAACTGCTTTTAAAGGCTTTTACATCTTCTGATTCATCCGATTATTATTTTAAAAAGGCAAAATCAGCTATTCAAAATAAAGCCGATGAAGCTGAATATTATTTTTGTAAAAACGCTCGTCATACAGATTATGGTCAAGCCGACAGTGCTATTTACTATGGAGAAATAGCCTTGCGTAAAATGAAAGGGATTAAAGAAGAGAATAAGCAATTATATGTTTACAACAATTTAGCTAAAGTTTTACAGCGAGAAGGAAAGTACAAAGAAGCGATTCAAAATCTGTTGCATGGAGCAACTATAGCGGCAAAACAGAATAATAGTTTAGGATTAGGATATTGTTATCAAAATATTTCGCTTAATTATCATGATTTTGGAGATTATAAAAGAGGCATTTATTATGGTAAGCTAGCTCTGGAGCGTTTTAAAATGGCTAAACCGGTCAATGTAATGAATGATATTTACGCGCTCAACGCTATAGCTATAAATTTTGACGACTGGAACCAGCCCGATAGTGCTTTATATTATCACAAAAAGATATTAGAATTCAAAAAAGAAATAGATACCAGTCAAATTGGTTTTACGTACAATAATATTGGGAATACTTTAGTCAAACAAAAGAAATATAAGGAAGCCAAAACATGGATTGAAACTGCTATAAAAATTTCTGATCTAAAAGAGCAGGATCTACAAAGCATCTTTTCCGATTATGAAAAAGCTACAAATCACTTGAATTTAGCCAAAGTTTATTTAGAATTAAATCAGCTAGATAAAGCTCAAGAAGCATTTGCCAAATCATTTCTGTTTGTTCAAAAAAGCAATTCAGTTGAAAAGCTGAGAGATTATTATCAGCTAGGTTATGAAATTGAAAAAAGACAGACAAATTATCAAAAAGCATTAGATTTTAAAGAGCAATATGATAGTGTAAGAGACAGTATCTTTAAAATAGAAAATGCCAAAGTTATTGCTGAAGCCGAAGTAAAATATAGAGTTGCCGAAAAAGAAGCAAAACTAATTAATGCCGAAAAACAGCAGCAAAAAAGCCAATTTATCATTACAGTCATTATCATAATAGCATTCGGACTTTTATTAGTTTCTTGGATGATTTTTCGCAATCAAAAGTTAAAAAACAAACAACAAGAGCAGGAGTTTGAATTGAAAACTGCAATTAAAGAAATTGAAACACAAAATCAATTACAGGAACAGCGATTGACTATTTCCAGAGATTTACATGACAACATTGGCGCCCAATTAACGTTCATTATTTCTTCGATAGAAAATCTGAAATTTGCTTTTCAGCCTTTGAACGAGAAAGTTCTGAAACAATTGGATACAATTAGTGATTTTACCAAAGGAACAATTACAGAATTACGAGATACTATTTGGGCAATGAACCATGAGAACTTTACATTTGAAGATTTACAGGCAAGGATTTTTGATTTTGTAGAAAAAGTACACACGAGTTCAGAAACACAAATCAATATTAAAATAGCAGAAGAAGTAAAACAAAAACAAATGACTTCTTTTACAGGGATCAACATTTATAGAATTCTGCAAGAAACTATTAATAATGCTTTAAAACACGCAAATGCCTCAATAATAAAAGTTGATTTTTTTAGTGTAGATGGAAATCTGATACTAAAAATAGAAGACAACGGAAAAGGGTTTAATATCGATGAAATAGTTATGGGGAACGGCTTACTTAATTTGAAAAAAAGAGCAGCAGATATTAAAGCAGAAATTAGCATCGATTCCAGATTGAATAAAGGAACATTTATAACAGTAACAATTCCAATGGTTTAAAAATGATAAAATTGGCGATAGCAGAAGATAATCCGTTTTTGTTGAAAGCAATTTTAGATAAATTGGCTTTTTTTGAGGATTTGAATATAAAAATCAAAGTCGATAACGGAAAAAAATTACTGGAACAATTGCAAAAAAACAGCAATGTCGATTTGATTATTATGGATATTGAAATGCCTGAAATGAATGGAATTGAAGCCGTTTTTCAGGTAAAACAAAAATTTCCGCATATAAAAATTATTATGTTGACCGTTTTTGATAACGACGAAAACATTTTCAAATCCATAAAAGCAGGTGCAGACGGATATTTACTAAAAGAAATTAACCCGCCCGAACTTTATAACGCTATTAAAGAAACATTGGCAGGCGGAGCAATTATGACACCTTCCATAGCTCTAAAAACCCTTAGAATGTTTCGCGATCCGGAAACATATCAAAATATAACTAATGTAGAAGATATTAAGCTTTCGCAGCGAGAGATAGAAGTATTAGAACAGTTGAGCAAAGGCCTAAAATATCAGGTCATTGCAGAGAACCTTATTCTATCTGTTGGGACAATACGCAAGCATATTGAAAATATTTATGCTAAACTTCAGGTTCATAATAAATTAGAAGCAATTCAGAAAGCGAAAAATAATAAGCTAATCTAATAAATACGATTTTTTACGTATTTCAAGACCTTTTTTCAGTCACTATTTTTACACTATAAATTTAGTGATTATGAAAAAAATATTCTACTTTTTAAGCATATTAACGGTGCTATCTTGTTCTTCAGATTCAGAAGATTCTGGTACAGGAAATTCAAATACTACTACTTCTGCGCAAGAAACACAACAAGCCAAGCAATTTTACAATGCAAATGGTGCACAATTCAAATTTAGATCGTATTGCCGACTGAATGATAATGACAATCATCATGGTTCTACAATTTTTAAATTAATAGAAGACAATAATAAAATCTCTTTTTTAGCGCACAATTTTGTTTATGCAGTTTCCTTACAAACGTATGGTTTTATGACAGATGTTACAGGGGAAATTGCTTCAAGTGAAGTTGCTACAAGTACTGGTGGGGTTCTCGATTTAAAGGGAGATTTCTACATAAATGATGCTAGACAATTAACTTCTATTTCTTATGAAAATTATTATGGAATGGGAGCTCTTGGTCAAGGAACAGCAAAATATATCAACCATTCATTAGGAACAAATAACGGTCCAATTTCTCCATTGGCAACGGGTTATATGTTTTATCTAGGAGATAATTTTTATATGTTGAGCGCGGGTTTAAACTCAAATAGTGGTGCACCAAGTTTATATTCTCTTAATAATTCAACTTCAACTTGGACTTCACAGCCAGTTCCGGGATTTGTATCAAATACAACTAATGCATATTGTACAAGTGATATTCTGAAAGTTGGAAATACAGTGTATTGGAGCTGGATTAGTTATGATACGTCATTAGATAACGGTAAAATCAATATTATCTATTTTGACGGAACTAATTTTAGTTCAGTTACAACTTTAACAGGTATTGGAAATGTAGGTTTGTCTGGCATTGATCGAAAAAATACGGTTTCTTTAACTGAAAACAGAGCAAATCCTAATCAGCCTTATATGATTATGGCTCGCTTTTCAACAGGAACATACGATGTTTTTAAATTTAACGGAAGTGCTATTACAAGTTTTGCTTCAGACATAACCATCTCTCAAGGTTATAAAGACATAGCAATTGTAAACAATGTTATTTATGTATTAGGTAATGATGAAAAACTCTATAAAGTTTCAGGAAGTTCTTTAGTAGCAACTAATTTCCCGGCAATTGGAAGCGATAGTGTAACCGCAATTGAACCTTCTGTAAACGGACTCTTAGTTTCTGTGCATAAAACCATTAATTCTACTCCACAAGAAAAAGATGTATCGGATGTAATTCTAATTCCTAATAATTAAAAATATGAAAAAAATAGGATTATTATTTCTGACTTATTTTCTGTTTAACTTGTCATTTGCTCAAGAAAAAGAAAGTAAAATATCTGTAAAATTTAATTTTGGAACTTCCTTTTCAAAGCCTGAAGGCGATTTAGATAATGTGTATAGAAAAGGTAAAGAAATGCAATTATTACTTCAATCTGAAGTTGGATATCATATATCATTCAATAAGTCTACAAAATTCGGAGTAAAATTTGCTGGAGTTGCAGGTCAAGATTGGGCAAATTTTTTGTCTAATGATGCTTTAACCCAATTAAAAGTATCTATTCCAAATCTAAGAGCCCGAGTTTATCCATTAAATTATCAAGGCAATGTATTTGATGGATTTGGCAAGATTATGCCGAAAAATTTACCATTTTTAATAGAACTTCCTTTAGGAATCGCATTGATATCGTCTATAAGTAGTTTGCATTTTGATTATGGTGTTGGTTTTGGGACTTTAACAGAAACAGCATATATAGATGGATATGATTTTAATGATAGAACAGTTCATAGAACCATGCGCTATTTTGGATGGGGATTTCAACCTCAAATTCATCAATCAGAAAGTGGTAAATGGATATTAAATGGAATGTTTGATTTTGGGAAATATTCATGGACAAATGCAACTGGTGGAACTTCTTCTTTTAAAACAAGTCAAGTTGGTTTTGGCGCACAGTATAATTTTTAAAAATTTCAATTATGCAAAAAATATTCACAATAATAGCAATATTAGTTTTCGGATTTACTAATGCTCAAATAGTAAAACATAAAGCGGCTGATTTTCAGTTAACATCAGATGTAATGAAGTATGAGACTCAAGAATTCTATTTTGATGCCAATTTAAATAAGTATAAAATGGCTAATAAAAGAGTTTTGCACTTTAATAAAGGTTTGGTAACCAAAATGGAAAATATGTTAAACTATTTCATGTACATTGAAGCTACAACCAGTTTTGAATACAAAAACGGACAGTTGCAAAGTATAAAAATAAATAGTTCAAACGGCGATACTGTAGAAAAGCTTACTTATAAAAACGGTAAGGTAGTTGAGAAAAACGGAACAGGAAATTCAACAACTAGAAACTTATACGAATACGATTCGAAAGGGAATTTAGTAAAAGAAATGGCGTATGAAGAAGACGCTTTGGTTAGAAAAATTGCTTATAGTAATTATAAAGGATCACAAACCTATTATAAAAAGACAAACAATTGTTATAACGAAACAGAACATGGAACTCATGAAGAATGGTTTGAAAATGGCTGTTTAGTAAATGAAAAATTAGTTTCTGAATATTACAAAGGGCAATCTTCATACACTTATGATAAGTTAGGAAATGAGGTTTCTCAAACTTCAGAGGGCAAAACTTGGACAAACAATTATGTTTATGATGCCAAAGGAAATGTATTGAAATCAAGAGTTATTCAACAAGGTTATGATGGTTCACCGGATACCAATTATTTCACTTTTGCTAAAATTACTTACGCAAATGGAAAATCAGAAGGAAGTACTGATTTTGATTTGAATTTTGTTAAAAAATACGAACCTAAATCGACTTCTTATGAAGTTTCTTATGAGTTTGATGTTGCTTCAGGAGAAGAATTACTTCAAGCATTAGACGATTTAAAAGCATTAACAATAGCAACGTATCAAATTAAGAAAAATCAAGACAATACTTTTTCGATAAAAGATGCGAAAGGAGAAGAAATAACTAATAGCGTAGATGCAATAAGAAGTAAGAATGATATTTTGGTGTATGATGGTTTGTATAAAACATCAGTAATGTTGAAAAACTACTATAATGATGACGTAAAAGTAGGGGAATGGTATAATATGGAAGAAATAACTTCTCCTTCAGGTTTGTATTGGATTTTTTCCGAAGCACCAGAGTTTTACATTATTCAAAACGGTGTTTTAGTTGATATGTCATTGTATAAATTAGTGAAAACTCAAAAAGAAGATGAATTTATTGTACAAGAAGCCGGAGTTGATAAATACATTATTCGCGATTTGAATTCGAAAGCTTTTGAAACTTTTTATCCATTAGAATTTTTAAACAACTAAAGATGAAAAAAGTTGCATTTCTTTTATTATTTGGTCAAGTCTTTTTTGCTCAAGAAAAGTATCTCGTTTCCGATTTTAATCTGTCATCCGATGTAATAAAATATGAAACCGTAGAATATAAATACAGCGAAACTTCTAACAAATTTGAACCCATAAAAACAGATATTTTAGAATTTAAAGACGGAAAATTACTTCGTAAAATTCACAAAGAAAACAGCATTTATGCTGCAATTTATAATAGTAATGAAAGTTATATTTATGATGCTAAAGGTAAATTGGTGAAAATTGAATCGGAAAATAGATATCCAAAATGGATTACGTATAATTCCAAAGGAAAAATAAGCACTATTAAAGTAGATAAGGGTTCTGAAACAAGTTCTATCAGTACGTTTACTTACGATTCTAAAGGGAATATTGCCAAAATCATTAAAAAATTGGGCGATTTTATTGAGGAAGAAGCCACATTTTCAGACTATAAATCACCCAAAACCTATCATTATGTTTTAAAACAATTTGATCCTAAAAAATCAGGAGTACAAAAAAAGGAAGAAGTTTGGATTGAAAATGGAACTCAGAAAAAGTGCCAGTATTTTAGAGCAAATAGCGATTTGGTTTTTTCTTATGAAAATCTTTTGGATTTAAATAACAATATCATCCGAACTATAAATGGAACGGATGATGTTCAAAACTATTTTTTAGGTTACGATGCAAAAGGTAATGTTTTAAAAATGAGAAGCGGAGACGGAACCGCGCTTATATCGAAATTTTCTAAAGTTACTTTTAAAGACGGAACTTCTTCGGGCAGTACAGATTTTGCACCGTATTTTACAATTGGTATTCAAAAACTGGTTTCCGAAATGGATAGGAATAGACATCCAAAAGAAAAATATAAGGTAAATAAAACGAGTCCGACTCATTATGATGTAAAAAACAGTAAAGGAGAATTGGTGCCAATTAATCCCAATGAAAGCATGATTTTTCAAGAAAAAGATATGTTTTTCTATGATGTAAAAAACAATGAAACAGTTGTGTTGTTTGGATTGTTTACAGATGCTTTTAAATCAAACGAATGGTATGAAACGGTAACTTATAATTCACCAACAAGAAAGTATATTGTAATAAATTCTGATTGGCAGTTTTATATTCTAGAAAAAGGGAACGCTATAGATTCTAAACCATTTAAACTTCAAAAAGGAATGGATGGCAATACTTTAGTTATCACAGAAAATGGACAAGAAAAGTATTTTTTGCCTAATCTGAATAATTTACAAGCTTTGATGATTTATCCAATCGAATTAATTTCTAAATGATGAAACACTGTTTTTTACTTTTATTTTCGGTAGTTGCTTTTGCTCAACAAAACTTTCAAGTAACCGATTTCGGTTATTCATCTGATGTAGTTCAAATTCAGGAAGCGTTATATCAATTTGATGAAACCCAAAATGATTATGTATTATCAAGCGAATATGTAACTACAGCAAAGGATGCTAAGTTTCAAAGCCAGATAGTTTCTTCCATTATTGCAGATAAAAAATTATCGGGCGAGTATAAATACATTTATGATACAGATGGAACTTTAAAAGCAATTAACTATGAACCCATTACTGAAAATTGGGGTTATCCTATTCAAGTCCAGTTTCAATACAAAAACGGAAAAGTAAGTAAAATGCTTGTAGAAAACTTGTCGAATACTTTTTATGAATACAATGCACAAGGATTTTTAAGTAAAGAAATTCAAAAAGATCTTAAAGGCGAATTGCTTCAAATTACCGAATACAGCAATTATAAAGGTTCTAAAAACTATACTAAAATAAATAAGACCGACGAATCTTCTCCAAATTTTACTAAAGAAATTTATGAAGAGGGCTTGTTGAAATTTAGCGAAAATTACTCGGGCGATTTCAATTGGACAACTACTTATACGTATGATAAGTTCCGAAACATTTTAAGCCAAGTGTACGACGATAATTCTAAAATAGAATTTTATTATGAATTGGATAAAAACAATAACCGTATAAAAATAGCGAAATGGAGTAGTGCTTACCCAAATGATAACGCCTTTACATTTGTGAAACTGACCTACAATAACGGAACAACATCAGGTAGCACAATTATTGATTATGATTTCGTTAAAAAATATAATCCTGTTTTTAGACAAAAAGATTCGCTAGTAAATGCTTATAAAAAGTTGAATTATCCTAAAAAGAATTACTTAAACATTCTTAAAAATGATTCGGATATTGAAGTTTTAGATGCTTTTGAAAACGATTATTTGCAAGTAACCAAACAGCTTAAAACTCCAGATGAATTAAGTTTGATACTCTATAATACAATTGATAAGAAAACGTATTATTTTCAAGATTTTTATACCGAAAAAAATAGTTTTTACAAATGGTATGAAGCACATAAATTAGAATCAAGTAGTGGCATTTTTTGGATAAAATCCGATGATTTTCAAGTCTATTTCTACAAAGATGGAATCTTTTTAAACGGAGATCATTTTACATCAAAACCAGATAATTCAGGAAAACATTTATTTATAACAGATGAAAACGGAAAGCAGTACTGGATTAAAAATATAGACGATGTAAAATCAGGAGTTTTATATCAGTTGTTAGAAAGGAAGCAATGAAAAACGCTGATTTATAATCAGCGTTTTTTTATTTTAAAGTTTTCAGGAAAAAGCTGTATCGGTTGAATACTAAGCTTTTATAAAGATTATCAAAAAAGTCAGGTAACGATTTGGTAACGGTGCTTACTGCTTTGTTTTTCAACGTGCTTCCGTTAGCTCAAGGCAAATATACAAAAATAGAAGGATAGGAAAATTAAAACCTATCCTTTATTTATCACTCTTAAATATTTTTGATTCTTATGAATACCTACTAGAATAAAACATTAATTTCCTGATATCCCATTAACAAAAGTATCTACGAATCCAATGATCTTATTTAGAATACGATCTCCGATTTCCTTAGATTTTAATACACTCGGTCTTCCTTCTTTCCGTAAATCTAAAATTTCTTTTCGCAAAGGTTCACGTTCTGTAAACAAATAATTCTCTATAAGTCTTTCTGTTTTTTCTTCAGAAAGATTTTCTGTCTTGACTAGTTCCTGAAGTGCTTTTTCTTGCTCTCCATTCCAGAATTTTTCGAACTCTTCAGGAATGGTATCCGTATCTTCAATATGGGGTAAACTTTCTTGAATAAATTTCTCAATCAATTCTCTTTTACTTCTTAATGACACTTCGGTGTTCAGTAAATTGAATATGTCTTTTTCAATACTTTCTTTGTCTTTTGCACTATGTTTCGAATTGAATTTAATCAATAACTGAAGTATGTAAGTTACATTGATTGTATCACGCCTAATCAATTCCAATTCAAAATCTATATCATTAAGAATAGACGCTTTTTTAGACGGGTCAGTAGGATCAAGTCTTTCCTTTAAATCCAAATATTTGCTCGTGTAATCTGCAAAAAGCTGTTCTTCCATCTGTAAATCATCCCAAGTAAACTCTGTGTAATGGCTCATCTTCTTATGTAAACGCATCATGGCACGGAAAGCCAAAATAAACTGTAGCTGATCTTCTTCCGAATATAAGCCGTCAACAGATACTACTTCTGGAACGATTTCTAATAATTTCTGCGTAGCTTCGTTGAACTTTTCTACATACACTTCGTATGGTTCAACTATGATTTCGTCTATTGCTTCTTTGTTACTGAATAAAGCAATAGCTTCGTCTGTCTTGTCTTTCAGGTTTCGAAAACACACAATATTTCCCTGTGTTTTATTCTTATCCAAAATACGATTGGTACGGCTAAATGCTTGTATTAATCCATGGTATTTCAGATTCTTATCAACGTATAAGGTGTTTAAATACTTACTGTCAAATCCTGTTAAAAACATATTGGCAACTAACAAAATATCGGTTTCATTTTGTTTTGATTTCTTTGCTACCGCATTGTAATAATTGTAAAATCCTTCGGTATCTTTTACGTTCTGTTGCTCTCCAAATAATTCATTAAAGTCTTGCACATACGTTTCTAATAACTCTCTACGATGGGGTTTGTAACCGTATTCTGCTCGTGGTTCAGCAACCATCCCTAATTGGGAATAAACGGCATCTTCCATTTCCTCTTCATTCTGAGCAAAGCTAAAAATAGTCGCTATTTTTAAATCGTGCTGTCCCTCTTGTTTTTTACGCTTGAAAATTTCATAGTATTGAATGACCGAATCAATATCCTGTACACACATCATTGCACAAAATTTCCTGTTTTGGGTTTTCTGATCGTGGTATTGAATGATGTAATCTACAATGGCTTCCTTTCGTTCAGGAGCTTCAAAAACTTCAGTTTCATTGATTTGCTCTACTTTTAAATCAATGATATGTTCTTTCTGTTTGAAAGTCTGAATGTATTCTACCGAAAACTTCAATACATTCTCATCACGTATGGCATCTGTAATTACATATTTATGCAGACATTTTCCAAACAAGCTTGCGGTTGTTTTTTCTCCATCTGCATTCTCTGCCAAAATGGGAGTGCCTGTAAAGCCAAATAATTGAATATTGGTAAAATAATTGACGATGTTTTTGTGGGTATCACCAAATTGCGAACGATGGCATTCGTCAAAGATAAAAACCATCCTTTCGTGCTGAATGGATTTCATTTTCAATAAGTTTCTGCCTGAAATCGCATTATTTAGCTTTTGAATAGTGGTAACGATAACTCGATCATTTGGATTATTGAACTTTTTAATCAGATCATCTGTATTCGTTGCTGAACTTACGGATCCTTTACTAAACTTATCATACTCCTGATTGGTTTGATAGTCTAAATCTTTTCTATCTACCACAAAAACCACTTTTTTAATAGCTGGAATTTTGGATAGAATCTGGCTGGCTTTAAAGCTGGTTAAGGTTTTACCACTTCCTGTTGTATGCCAGATGTAGCCATTTTTTTCTATATTATAACCGTTCAGTATTTCGTTTTCTTTTACCTTTTTGATAATGCTTTCCACCGCATAATATTGATATGGACGAAGTACCATCAGACGTTTATCAGTTTCATTCAGAACGATGTATTTACAAATCATTTTACTGATATGACAAGGTTCTAAAAAAGAATCGGTAAAACCGTTTAAAATATTATTTAATGGATTATTTTGTTCGTCTGTCCAATGAAAAGTCTGAAGATATTCCTGCTTATGTGTTCCAAAATTGCTAAAATATTTGGTATTTACACCGTTACTTATAACGAATAATTGTACAAAATGGAACAAACCCTTTCCAGCACCAAAGCTATGTTTTTGATAGCGGTTGATTTGGTTAAATGCTTCTTTCATTTCCAAGCCTCTTCGTTTCAGCTCAATTTGTACCAAAGGCAACCCATTCACCAGTAAGGTTACATCATAACGATTTTCATATTTTCCTTCTTGCGTAATTTGATTGGTTACCTGATATTCGTTCTGACACCAATGTTCTACATTGAGAAATTCAAAATACAGGTTATCACCATTATCCCGAATTATGTGATGTTTTTTTTCACGCAATACTTTGGCTTTTTCGAACACAGAACCTTTATTGAGTATATTCAATACTTTTTCAAATTCACGATCGCTAAATTGTATATGATTGTGCTTTTCTAATTGTATTTTCAGGTTTGCCAGTAAAGCTTTTTCATCAGCAATAAAAGCGTATTTATATCCCAATTTCTGTAATTGGTCAACGAGTTGCTCTTCTAGAATTTGTTCGGACTGTTTGCTCAAAATAATTATGAATTAGGAGTTTATCTTATTCTTTTCATCTATGTACAAATTTAACAAAATAAAATGTTCTCCTAATCCATAATCTAAAACTTATCTAAGAGCCTTAAACATCTGCTCAATAGCTTTCTTCTTTTGTTCCATATTAGGATGTACATAAAGATTTAACGTGGTGCTGATGTTGGAATGTCCCAGCAGTACACTTACAGTCTTGTAATCACAATTACTTTCGATACATCTTGTGGCGAAACTATGTCTTAAACCGTGAAATTTCAGTTCAGGCATTTTTAATTCTTTCATTAAGTTCTTGTAATAGCTTCTGTAGGTTCTTGGCTCCGTAGGTTTCGCATCGTTTGTCAATACAAAAAAGGAAGGATTCACAATTTTTTTAAAGGGTTTCAATATTCGTAATAGGTCTTTACTTATTGGAATTTCACGAATAGAATTTTTGGTTTTCGGGGTGTCCAGAATCAATTCTGTTTTACGAATTCCATCTTCTATAACATATATACGTTGGATTGTTCTGTTAACACTGATAATTCCATTATCTGTATCGATATCTTCCCAGGTTAAGGCACATATTTCTCCAATACGCATGCCAGCACTCAGACATATATAAACTCCCAAGTTCCGAAATGTAAAATGTTCTTGTATATAGTTCATTATTTTTTTCTGATCAGCCTTAGTAAGCACTTCAATATGCTGGCTTTCACGAACAGTCGGATATTGAATTTCAAAAGGTTCATATGTAATCCATTTGTTTTTTGCGCCGAATTTCAACACCATTTTTAAAACGATCAGAATATCTTTAATGGTTTTCTGGCTTAAACCTGATGCTAACTTTTGCAGAACGAAGTTCTGAACGTCAACTTCTGGAACTTCCTGTTTATCACCAAATGTTGGCAATAAATGATTCTCGATTAATAATACATAAGCCGAAAATGTTGATTTTTTTACATAGTTTTTTTTGTCTGTTTTCCATAAATTAATCACTTCTGATAGTTGTTTTTGTACATTCATTATATCTAAATTTTAAATCTCAAAGGAAAGCAATTGAAGATTAAGGATTATTAATCTTTCGGATTTGAGATTTTTACTTTTTAGTAAGTACAGTTCCTAATTTGAGATTTTCGAGCTTTGAAGGAGAATGGGAAACTAAGAAGTTAGGAGAAGTTATGGACTTCAAAGTAACCAATTCCTTTTCCCGTGAAAATTTGAATTACGAAGTAGGAACTGTAAAAAATATCCACTACGGAGATATTCATACTAAATTTCAAACCTTATTTGATATTACTAAAGAAGTTGTTTCTTTCATAAATGAAGAAATAAATATTGATAGGATTTCTGATGAAAATTATTGCAGAGAAGGAGATATGATTTTTGCAGATGCTTCCGAAGATTTAAATGATGTAGGTAAAAGTATCGAAATTATAAATCTTAATGGCGAAAAATTGTTATCAGGATTACATACCTTATTAGCAAGACCGAAAGCAAGTATTTTTCATTTGGGCTTTAAAGGCTATTTGTTTAAATCTAATTTTGTCAGAACCCAAATTCAAAAAGAATCCCAAGGATCAAAGGTTTTAAGCATCAATGTTGGAAGGATTTCAAAAATCGAATTATCATTTCCCGCTGTAAATGAGCAAGAAAGAATCACTATTTTACTGAGCTTGTTAGATGAACGTATTCAAACCCAAAACAAAATAATTAAGGAATTAAACGTATTAAAAACTACTATTACCAAAAAAATATTTTCTGGTCAGTTAAGATTTAAAAATGCTGGTGGAACCAACTACGAAGACTGGAAGACAAAGAAATTGGGAGATGTGACGACTCTAATAAATAAGAGAAATAAAAGTAACGAAAAACTATCTGTTTATTCTATAAATAACAAATTAGGATTCGTTCCGCAAAGTGAGCAGTTTGAGGGAGTTGATAGCGAAGATAGAGGTTACGATATTACATTATACAAAATAATTGATAAGAACACCTTTGCATATAATCCTGCAAGAATAAATGTTGGTTCTATTGGTTACAGTGGGAATTTGGAAAATATTATTATCAGTTCATTATATGTTTGCTTTAAAACAGAGGAGTTTGTAAATGATAATTTTCTATTTCAATATCTAAAAACAGATTTTTTTAATAAAGAAGTTCTAAGAAATGTCGAAGGAGGAGTAAGGGATTATCTTTTCTACGAAAATTTTGCGAGAATTAAATTTGATTTACCTTGCGTCGAAGAACAAAGAAAGATAGCTGATTACCTTTCCTCTATTGATCTGAAAGTAGATATAGAAACCCAATTTTTGAATAAATTAGAAGAACAGAAAAAGTTTTTACTACAACAAATGTTTGTATGAATTCTATACAAACATTTGCTGTAACAGGTATTTTTTTTGATTTTCAAGCCGTTCTAAAGTTGCTTTTTCAATTTGAATTTTTTGGTCAACTTTAGATAGAAAAGATGCTATTTGTTTCTGTTCTTCAATTGTAGGGAATGGAAGCTCTATTTCAGCAAAATAACTGTAACTAATCATCTTTCCGTCTCTGATTCCTTCTAGTTTTCTGTTAAGCAATTTAATATAATCAGGTGTTTTAAAATAGTATTTATAAAAATTCTGGGCGATTTCAATCTTGTTTCTAAGAATAATATATGCAGGGCTACAAATCCCTGTATAATCAGAATGTTCAATACCTCCTTGAAAACTTCTTAAACTAATGATAAAATCACCTATTTCCACTACTTTATAACTTTCAATACTTCTTTCAGTAACTGTGATTTGATAATCAATTAAATCTCGTGGAACAGCTCCTTTATCTTGGGTTATTGCTAATATTGGTAAATCAGAATAATGATTTTTATTAGAAATACTTTCAAACAATTCACCTCCTTTTTTGAAGCTCCATAACGGAAAAGATTTTCCATTACTGTCTTTTAACTTTACTTTTTGTCTGAAAATATTTTCTTGCAATCCCAACATTTGGGTTTTTAGATTTTCAATTATTTTGTTTTGGGTTTGGATTCTTTCGTCGATAATACTAAGGAATGATGCTATTTTAGCTTGCTCAGAAAGTGATGGAATATTAATTTGGATATTTGAAAAAGTTGTTTTGTTTATGATTGGAACAGCTTGTTCTGCAGACAACAATTTTATTTTTTTAGAGCTAAATTCTAATAAAGAAAAAACAAAATCAGCATTATGTTCTAATGAAACAATAGCATTAATTTGTTGATTTGTAACACAATCTTCCCATGCTTGTGCAACTTTTCCTATCGTTGAACCAATACAGACAAACAAAGAACTTCCTTTCTTTATCTTTCGTCCTTTTCCGAAGCCTTTTAGGGTTAAAGTAGTTTTACTCTTATTGACATATCTATTTGTTTGAATATCTGCAGGAGACACAAATAAGTATTCTCCTCCATAATATGATTCATCATTAGTTGGTGGTGTAGAACCAGTAACAATTTCTCCAATTTCCCCCAACTTCTTAGTTTCCCATTCCTCAGTAAATTCAGGAAATCTCAAATTAGGAACCTTACCTACTTTTAATTTTTTATTTATCATCTCGATGATTCAATTTTCGTTAGTAAAAACATTAAGGATGTAAAAAATTAAAAAACAAGTCCCAATTCTTTGAAATACACATCAATTTCTTTGTCCAGTTCCGCTCGTTTTGCTTCTAAAGATTTAATTTCCTGCATTACGGATTGGATATCGATTTCTTCTTCAGCTTCAAACGTATCCACATAGCGAGGAATGTTGAGGTTATAATCATTCTCTTCAACTTCTTTTAGGGTAGCTAAGTGACTGTATTTCTCTATAGTCGTTCTGTTACGGTAGGTTTCTACTATCTTATCGATATGTTCTTCCCGCAACATATTTTGGTTCTTTACCTTTTCAAATTCCTTGCTGGCATCAATAAATAAGATATGGTCAGGATCTTCTTTACACTTTTTAAATACCAGAATACAAGTCGGAATACTTGTTCCATAAAAAATATTGGCAGGCAAGCCGATGACCGCATCCAAATAATTTTTCTGTTCGATCAGGTATTTACGGATGTGCAATTCTGCTGCTCCTCGGAATAATACACCATGAGGCAGAACAATAGCCATTGTTCCGTTCTCTGCCAAATGATAGATCATGTGCTGCACAAATGCAAAATCAGCTTTGCTTGATGGTGCTAATTTTCCATATTGGCTAAAACGGTCATCATTTAAAAATAATGGATTGGCACTCCATTTCGCTGAAAAAGGAGGATTTGCGACAATTGCTTCAAATGGCATATCGTTTAGATGCTGCGGATGTTCCAGAGTATCTTCTTGCTTAATATCAAATTTCAGATAATGTACTCCATGCAATATCATATTCATTCGAGCAAGATTGTAGGTGGTGCGGTTCATTTCTTGTCCGTAGAAATTATTGACATCTTTTACTTCTCTTGCTACACGTAATAATAATGATCCCGAACCGCAAGTTGGGTCATATACTGATTTTAGACGGTTCTTGCCAGTTGTAACGATCTTTGCGAGAATCTTAGAAACTTCCTGAGGGGTATAAAATTCACCTGCTTTTTTTCCAGCTCCACTGGCAAACTGACCGATCAAATACTCATAGGCATCACCTAATACATCTAATTCTGTATCATTCAATTTGAAGTCAATTTCATCGAGATGCTTTAGAACTTTTACGATAAGTGTATTTCTGGCATCAGCCGTTCTACCCAGATTATTACTATTCAAATCCATATCAGAGAACAAGTCCTCAAAGTCTTCTTCACTTTGTGTTCCCATTGTACTGAGCTGGATATTGGTCAGGATTTTTTGTAAATCTTCAAGAATGAAATTGTTATCACCTCTTTTGGTAATTTCGCTAAATAGTTCAGAAGGCTTTAAAAAATAACCCAATGTTTCCAGAGCTTCTTCTCGAATAGCTTCAATATATTCTAAACCTTTAGGCGTATCTTCTTTGATATCTCTGAATTGGATTTGATCTTCTTCCAAAATGGAATTCGCATAAATTTCCATTTTTTCAGCCAAATATTTATAAAAAATAAATCCCAAAATATAATCTCGGAATTCATCTGCATTCATTTTTCCACGTAACGTATTGGCTATATTCCAGAGCTGTTGCTCTAATATTTTCTTCTGTTCTTCTGACATTGAAACAAGCGTTATTTGATTAGGAATTTTTAATCCTTAAGAATCCACTAAAATAGTAAACTTTTAGCTACTAAACATTATTTAGGCTGTAAAAAAGGTGGTTGTTTGAATAGACAAATTTGGTTTAGAAAATTTTGAAAATGCATTTGTTACAAGTAATACTAGAAGAAATCAGCTATTTCTTTCTATAAGAATTTAAAGAACATTTTTTCTCTTTCGTTTTATTCATCTGTTTTTGACAAGGATATCTTAGAAGTATTTTTTACAAATCTTTATCCATATATTCTTCTAAAGAAGATTTCAGTTGGTCTAAAAAAGCAGTTCTGGAACTGGCTCGATATTTCATTCGATGGAAAGAATGATGCAAGTCTCCTAAGGAAATCTGAAACATTCTTTCTAAAGCCAAACTGATTTTGCGTATTCCTATTTTACCATTAGAAAGAGAGCTATTTGCGTAAAGAGCATAAATCAGTTCTATCAAGGCATTTTTGGTATCTGTCCAAAGGATGCTATCAGATATATCCCTCGCAGAAAAATCTGCCATTTCATCATCATTGATTTTTTGGAGAATGTAGGTATAGAGTAGTTCATTGGCTATTATCCGAGCCACTTTGTTATCGTAATAAGTTGAAAATAGAGGATCAATTTCAAATACAAAACTATTCAAACCGTCGTGGAAGTTAATATTACCCAATCTAAAGTAAGTTTCATCACGGTCGGTTCTTCCTGAACGGTAATATCTGTAAAAATCTGAATTGTAGATATGCTCCCTGTATTCCTGTTTTAATTCCTTCAACTGTTCCAAAAAATAACTCGCATACATTTTCCCTCCATCAACAGGGCAAGCTGTCTGTATGCGAAATATCTTATTGTGGTAAATGAGCTTGGAGAGAATATATGGCTTGATATTGCGAAAGAAATTGATCTCCTCCCAATGGTTTTTAAAACCTTGCTTTGTAACATCCTCTCGTATAGACCATAAGTATTCTTTTAGGTATATAGTCATTTGATATGCTTCATCAATTGCATTAGGTGCAGACAGCGAAATAGCATTTTCTTTTCGCTGTATCTTTGAGATAATATGATTTAATGAAGATGTCATTTCTATTTATTATTTAAGAAGCATTCTTTAGCACATTGTATTGAGTGATTAACTAAATATTATAATCATTTATTTCTACTTCATTATCTCTGCCAACACTTTATTAAGCAATTCAGTTAGATTTTTTAAATCATCTTTAGTTAAGGTTTTAGAAGCTTTTTTCGCTACTGTCTCCCTAAAATTCTCAGAATTATCTATAATGAATTTGCCTTTATCCGTTACACTCAAATTGAAAATTCTACGATCGAGTGATGACTGTTGCTGTTTAATGAGATTATGCTCAATCAAAAATTTGAGCTGTTTGGAAATAGCAGGCGGACTTATGTTAAACGCTTTAGCAATTTCCTTTACTATACATTTATCATTGCGGTAAATGTATTCGATAATGTTATAGTGAGTTGCTGTTACTCCATTTATATCACTCCTATTCATATTCGCCAAGATGAAGCATTGTAAATCTGTAAATACTTCATAAAATTTCTTTTCAGCTTTGTTCATAGAATGTAAAATAGTTAACTTTGTTAATAATTTCCAAAGTTAATTAATATGAAGCATATTAACATCATAAATGCAAGGCAAAATAATCTGAAGAATATTTCTGTACAGATACCTAAGAATAAAATTACTGTTTTTACAGGTGTTTCAGGTTCGGGTAAATCATCTTTAGTATTTGAAACGATAGGAGCTGAAGCACAAAGACAGTTCAATGAAACACAAGGCAGTTTTATCAGAAACCGCCTGCAACATATCGGCGTTCCTGATGTGGATAAAATAGAAAATCTTAATGTACCTATTATTATCAACCAAAAAAGATTAGGCGGAAACGCAAGGTCAACGGTTGGGACTGCCACCGATGTTTATGCGTCTTTGAGATTGCTTTTTTCCCGAATGGGAAAGCCGTTTGTGGGATATTCCAACGCTTTTTCATTCAATAACCCTTTGGGAATGTGCAAAGAGTGTGAAGGACTTGGCATTGTACAGGCCGTAAATACAGATGCTCTTATAGACAAACAAAAATCTTTGAACGAGGGTGCAATAATCTTTCCGACTTTTCAGCCAGGCGGTTGGCGTTTGACACGATACACATTATCAGGTTATTTTGATAATGATAAAAAACTAAAAGATTATACTACGGAAGAATGGGATATACTTTTGGACGCCGCAGAACACAAACCGAAGAACCCTGATAAAGAATGGGGGAAAACGGTAAAATACGAGGGTATAATCCCTCGAATTGAAAACGCATTCTTAAAAAAGCAGTCACAAGAAATTATCACCCGAAAAGAGGCTTTAAAAAATATTATCATTACCAAACCTTGTCCTGTATGCAACGGGCAAAGATTGAACGACAAGATTTTGTCTTGTAAAATAAACGGTAAAAATATTGCGGACTGTACGGCTCTTTCGATAGATGAACTTTTAAAATTTGTTGGTTCTTTACAATCCAAAACTTTTGATATAATTCTTACTGAACTGAAAAAGAAACTTCAAAACATCGTCAACATAGGTTTACAGTATTTGACATTGGACAGAAGAACAGACTCGTTGTCGGGTGGAGAAAGCCAAAGAATAAAAATGGTGAAAAATCTCGGGAACAATCTTACGGATTTGCTCTATATTTTTGACGAGCCAAGCATAGGACTTCATCCAAAGGATTTGCAAAATATCGCTACAATTATTAAGCAGATACGTGATAAAGGCAATACTGTCTTGATTGTTGAACACGATCCCGATTTAATAAAAATTGCGGATTGGGTTATTGATATGGGATTACAATCAGGGAAGAATGGCGGAAAAATTGTTTATGAGGGCACATTTCAGGGATTGAAAAAATCGAAAGGAAAAACAGGTGCGTACTTTGCAAAGACACCTGAAATCAACAATAACCCACGATCTGCAAAAGGATATTTGGAAATCAGGAATGCTAACCTGTATAATCTTAAAAACATCAATGTAAACATTCCCCAAAACGTAATGACAGTAATTACAGGAGTTGCAGGATCGGGCAAGAGTACATTGATTAACAAAGTATTGCCTGAATTTTATCCCGAAACAACCATTATTGACCAATCTTTATTTACCACAGGTGTACGCTCCAATTTGCTCACCTATCTAAACTTATCTGATGATATAAGAAAACGGTTTTCAAAAGCGAATAATGTATCCGATAAACTTTTTAGTAGAAATAGTGAGGGTGCGTGCGAAAACTGTAAAGGTATAGGTGTGGAAAAAATTGATTTAGCATTTATGGATGATATTGAACAACCTTTCGAAGTCTGTGGTGGTTCGGGTTTTAAGCCACAGGTTCTAAAATATCATTATAACCATAAAAATATTGTTGAGGTAATGGATATGACCGTAGAAGAAGCCTTTGATTTTTTCTCTGACAAACTCTATCGTGAATCTTTTGATATGTTACTTAAATTAGGTTTAGGGTATCTTACTTTGGGGCAAAGATTAGACAGTTTTTCGGGTGGGGAAAGACAACGCTTAAAACTGACCAAAGAATTGAAAAATTCCAATAAAATAATTGTTCTCGATGAACCAAGCACAGGCTTACATCCAAGCGATACTGAAAAGCTATTGCACTTTATAAATGGGCTTGTTGACAACAATAATACTTTAATAGTTATAGAGCATAATCTTGACGTAATTGCTCAAGCCGATTGGGTTATAGATATTGGGCTTGGAGCTGGTAAATATGGTGGAAATGTTGTGTTTACAGGAACGGTTTCTGATTTATTGAAAGACAATGTTTCGGTAACGGCAGAATGTTTACGGCAACATCTGTGTAAGGTGGAATAGTTGCCTCATAACTTTCTTTGTTTCTTTTTCTTCTTCATTCGGTTGGCAAACTGTTCTTCCTCGTAATCCTCGCCCTGTGCATTAGGTAACAAGCTGAACAAGCCAATACCAAAATTAGGCGAATGCTCCTGTGAAAGAAACTCAAAAAGGTCTTTTGTTGGTTGGTGGTCTATCGTGTTGGTATTGGAAACAGAGTTATCCTGTATTTTCAATTCGGGTTTATTTCCATTATTCCACCAATCATTAAATACGTTTGCCGACAAATTTCTGTCTAATTGTGAGCCATTCCAAACGCTACGGCTCTCGTGGTCAATAAATGTTATACCGTAAATCCGTCCGTTATCGTTCCTACGGACAACGGTATTGATACCCTGCTCGGTCAATTGCTTTCTAAACTCCATTTCTTTGCTTGTAGTATGTATAGCAAGCTCAACCGTGTTTTTCAGAACAGACCTTACAGGCGTGGTTTTCATTTTCTCTTTGGACTGCTCAAAGTGTTTTTGCAGTTGTGCAACGCCTGCATCTTTCCCAAATAGTGATGCCTTAAACGGATTGCTTGCCTTGTTGCCGTTCTCGTCCAATGCCACATACACCAATCCGTTTACGGGCTGTCCGTTCCGCTCTCCTTTAACTTCTTCAGCTGTAATGTTGAAAAGTGACAGCAAAGCATTGTAGCTACCCATAGTTGAAAAGCTGTAATACTTTGGAAGATGGCGGACTACCGAAGCAATTTGGCTCTTTATATCGCCACTTTGATAATCCACAGGTTTAAAAACTTTATTGTCCTGTTTCTGCTCTTGTTCGGTTGCTTTGTGCAGGTTGTATTTCTGTTCTAAATCCCGACAGATAGCCATTGAACGTGGATGGTCGTAATCATCGGGAATTTTCTTTCCGTCAATACCTACGCAAGTTGAAACAATGTGTATATGTGTGCGGTCAATGTCCGTATGCTTGAAAACAATATAAGGTTGACTGCCGTAGCCCATACGCTCCATATATTCCTGAGCCATTTCGGTAAACTGCTCATCGTTGACCTTATCCGCAGGATCTGGGTTCAAGGATATATGCCGTACCGTCTTTTCCGTTTTGATGTTTGCCGACAAATATGGCTCAAAGCATTTATTAAAATAGGCTACGGAATACTTACCGTCAACTGTGTCGGGTATCTTGTTCAAGAGCAGAACCGCTCCGTTTTCTTTATCTACTTTCTGTTGATTGTACAAAATCGCTCCATACATATTGCTTCCCTTTCCAATTTTTGCAATCATAACTTTACTCTTTTTTCAGATGTTTTTCTTCAAATTCTTGTGTCAAACGGATAACTTCTTTAGTAACTTGTACCAATTCTATGGTTTCCTTTTCCAATCTAAAAAGGTATGTTCCTGCTTTTTTCTCTGAAAAATTTCGGTATAATATCTTCACAATCTGATTATAATTTGTTCCGATTGATCGGAACTGGCTGAAAAATCGGGTCAACTTTTCGTGATATTCGATAGCATCCATATCAATTTTTATGGTTTTTACCGTTTTTTGAAAGATACAGGCTGTTATAAAATGAGCAATGACTTTGATTTCTGATTGATCAAAGAGAGCAAGAAACTTGGCATTATCCTGTGCATTCAGGTTGATGGAATACCGATGAACCGCAGGGTCAATCTTTGGTTTTCTTCCTGATTTCTTAATCTGTTTTCTGTCTTTCTCTTCCATAATAAATCTTAAACAAACGAGCGACTTCGGAGCCGTTTCCAGCCCCCTGCAAGGGCAAGTGCTCTTGAGGTGCGGAAATTTATTTCGAGGACCTCAAGAGATAACTTGCTCTGAACAGGAGTTCAGAAAAATCCGTTTTGCAAACGGATTGGAGTTAGCCGAAAAAAAGCAGTCGCTTCCATTACAAAATTCGATAAGACTATTTGAATAACAACAACTTACAATCACGCCAAACAAAGCCAATAAACGCCAAATACTACCACCTTTATGGGGATTGGAATTGCTTTTATTTCCTTTGTAACTGGTTATCTGGCTGATTGGTTATAACCTTATCTATATAGCCAATCGGCATAAATCCCGACAGCAAATCTGCGTGATTGAATGCAGACGAATTATACACTTTTCAGTTAACGAAACAGCTAATTAAGGGTATGCATGTGCATAGGTAGATAGTTGGTTACATAGGTGCAATCGTACATACAACTGACTGCTTAGTTAACCAAACAGCTAATTGGATATAATATTAAAAATAAGAGATATGATACACGAAGAAAACAAAAATCAGCAACCCGAAAAAGAGTATTTTTCTATTGAAAATTTCCTAACTGATGAAAAGAAACAACCTTTGATGAAACAACAAGGAATAACACATCGGGAAGACTTTGCAAAACCCGATGTGGATGAGGAAGCTATTATGCGTGTAATGGCAGGAGAAGACCCCGAGGAAATAGCAACAGAAACGGAACAAACTAAACCGTCAGCGAACAGTACGAAAAAAAGTACCCCCAAGCCAAAGAAGCTGACCAAAGAGGACTACTGCGGACAGGTCTTTAAAATTCCGAACAGTACTGCAAGCAGGGGTAAATCGGTGTATGTACGGCAGGAACACCACGAAACATTTAACAGGCTTACCCATATTGGCATCGACAAACTGACGATTTATGCCTATCTGGACAACATTATCGAGTACCACTTTCAGGAGTTCGGGGAGTTATAATTAAGGAAATCTATAACGATAAGCACAAACCGTTGTTTTGACAACCATCCTTTGGTCAGGATGCGTAACTCCTTTTAAAATTGTTTTCAAAACAAAAAAACAGAAAAAAAAGAAAGCCATTTAATCAAGGCGGAAAAGCGGAAAACCAAAAGGAAACGGAATAAGTCCCGAAGGGTGGCAGGGCAACTGAGCAACTCGGCGAAGCCACCTTATTTGCCCTGTCATTATGCCGTAAGCTTTTGGTCGGTCGGTGCGGTTGGTGTCCGCCTTACCTTTGCTACCTTTTTGTTCTTTTTTAGAGGGATTATGGTTTTAGAGATTTCTTAATAATTTTTATTGCCCAATCATAATGACTTGATGTTGCAGAAATAAGATATGATCCAAGTGAAGTTGTGCCTGTCCATTTGTATCTTTTCTTCTCAAATAATTCTTCATTGGTATGCTTTTCAATGATATTCTGAACATCAATATAAGATTTGTTAAGCAAGTGTTTAGCTTCTTTTAAAGTAACTCTTTGGTAGTCTTCCCAAATTTTTTTGTTCAGTTCAGGAGTATCTTTCCAAGTATAACCTTTGGCAGGCATTTCTGGTTTTTCGCCTTTCATTCCGACATTATACCAATTTACCATCATTAAATGCCAATGGTGTATGTGGGACAAAATATCTCGGATGTTCCTATTCATTGTGCCTTTTGGAAACTCTATGTTTTCATCAGCCATATTATTAATCAAGTCAAATAACTTATTGAAGTTGTCTCGACTTAATTTTATCAGTTGTTCTTTATTTGTCGGTCTGGACATTCTAGCTATTCGGTTAAACAGTTTATCTCAATTAATCATACAAATTTACACAAATATCCTCCTGTTATAATTTCAAAGACATTGTTTTTTATACCGTCACGCTTTGCGTGCAGTGGAAATCCTTTTTTTGTAGCGTAGCGGAACAAAAGATTGAAACAGAAAGCCCGACCCACTTGTATTTTTTGCGTAGGAAAAAATGCAAAGGCACACGCTTAAAAACAACAAACCAAAGTTGGGATTATAGCTGAGTATTTTACATCTGAACGCCAAACGCTACCTCTGACGGCAACATTGGAATGGCCTATGTAAATAGCTTTTATTTTCGAGGTTTAAATGATGCAGATATGGAAATAACAGTTTTAGACATTCAGATTTTAAAAGCATTGCATAGGGAAGTAAAGGAAGTTTCCAATCTAATTGCGGAAATGACCGCACCCTACAAAGCATTGCAACAGGCAACAAAATGGCTCGACCAACAGGAAGCCTGTCAACTACTAAACATTAGCAAAAGAACTTTGCAGACGTACAGGGCAAAGGGCATTCTTGGGGCAACGCAAATCAATCGGAAAACATATTTCAGATTATCCGAAGTGGAATTACTTATGCAGGGAGAGCGATCATTAGAAAAGCAAAAGAAATGAAACAGATTGCAAATTCAAACGAGGATATGCTTGCTTTGCTCGAAGCTGTGGTAGGCATCAAAAATGAACTGCTGTATATCAGGGAATATTTTCATCCACTCTTAAAAGGGGAAATTTATCTGTCAGGCGAACAGGTTTGCAAGATGTTGCATATCAGCAAACGGACGTTGCAACAGTACAGAGATGACAGACTAATACCTTTTATCAAGCTCGAACGGAAAATCCTTTTTCGAGAAAGTGATATTATCAAGGTGTTGGAAGACAACTATCAGCGTTAGCTGATTGTGGTCATATCTCTAAATCAGCCTTTCTTCCAATAACCCTTTCCAAATTGTGAGCCCTTTATTGTCATCAGAATAATCGTGAACAATTCTTGAAAAATTTTGTGGATTGGTTTCCAAATAGGCTTGCCGTCCTTTTTTTCTAATGATGTTTAGTTCTTTATCAACTTGTTTTATGGTGTCAATAAGAACTGATTTGCTCTTTTCTATATGCCAAATGTAGGTCGCTTCTTCTGTATCTAATGTTTCTAAAATGATATGGTAATTTTCTTCTCCTGCCAACAAAAAGACGAATGAAAATGGCTGTAGAACAAACCGCAATTTCATTACATTCCGTTCGTGCCTTTCAGCCAACAACTGAATGTGTTGCGAATGTTTGTACTGCTTTCCTTTCAATAAGTCCTCTAAAATATTTTCAACATTAGTGTAAACATTTTGATTTTCAGGAAGCTCGTTGGTTGTAAGAATATTTTGTTTTGATGTCGGAATTTGACCTATAAAACCCTTATTCAGAAACTGAAACTTTACACTTTCGACGATTTCTTTATTGATGTTCTCAATATCGACAGAAATCGCTAATTGTGACAAAATCACTCCATTTTCTATTTCAGCACAAATATCAACCATAACAAATTTTGATTTCAAAACCTTGATGAAATAAGGTTTCAACACTTCAAATTCTGGTCTGAATTCTTCATTTTCGATTTCAAAATCAAATCGTTGGTTACTTTCTTTATCAATGTGTTCAAAACCAATATTGCCGTACCTGAAATCCAAATCTTCTATGGCTATTTTTATTTGCTTTTCTAAAATGAAACTCTGTCTTTCCGGAATAATTTCGGTTGGTTCGTCAAATAGGCTTGCTTGTCTGGCTATCTGTCGATAATAAGCATTTCGTTTTAAAAACAGTTTATTGAGGTAATCAATTTTGATGTCTCGATAATCATAAATTGTCGGATTGATTTCTGAACGTTGTACACGTCCAATATACTGAATCAGCTTGCCTTTGAAAGAAAACGGATATACCAAAAACAAAGAACTGATATTGGATAAATCTGAACCCTCTCCAAAATATTGTCCTGTGGTAATTAATACCTGAAAATTGCCTTGTTGTAATGTTTGCCATTTGGATTTTCTGTTGCTTTCAGTATCATCTCCGCTTAACGTAACGACTTCGTAAGATTGTTTCAGAAAAAGGTAAAGTGTATCGATATGTTCTTTTCTTTCGGTAATAATGACAATTCGTTTTCCTTTGGAAAGTTCGTTTTTGATGTCATTCAGAATAAGTTTGCTCCGTTCAGAATCGTAAACCAATATTTTTGAAAGTGTTTCAAAATTGTCCGTTTTGGAATTGAAAGGAATATCCAAATTCGTATTTCTGACAATGATTTGAGCGTGTTTGAAGTTTTCAATTTGGTTGCTACTAATTTCTGAAATAATTTCTCCAAGAAAAGCAAAAATCAGTTTGTCATCATTGTATTTTCGGAAAGGAGTTGCCGTCAATCCGTAGAGATAAAATGTGTTTAATTTCTCAATGGTATTACGAAAAGTTTCGGCAGGAATATGATGGCATTCATCCACTAAAATAGTTGCAAATTGATTTTGGATTTGCTCTATTTGTTTCGGTAAACTTTGGATAGTCGCTATCGTAATCTGCTTTCCAATCTTTGCCTTTCCTTGACCAATAATGCCGATTTCGTGTTTAGGAATTCCAAGAAAAGCCTGAACACGTTCTTGCCATTGTTCCAATAATTGTTTACGATGTACAACGATTAGGGCAGGTTGCTTTTTGTCTGCAATAATCTTCAACCCCATTATCGTTTTACCCGAACCAGGCGGAGCAACGATAACGCCAAAAACCTTTTTTGAAATTGTTTCAATAACTTTTTGCTGATGATTTCTCAACGTAGCATAGAACGAGTATGGGATTTCTTCTTTAAGTTTTCGGTTGTCTTGAAAATCAAATTCCAGATTTTGTTCTTTGCAAAATCGAAGCAATTTTCCAATAAATCCTCTCGGAATAATGATTTCATTTTCCGTTTCTTCAACGAGTTTAAAATATCGTTCTGTGCCAAAAGTGTTTTTGCCCGATTTCTTCTTGATAAAGAACTCTGAATTGGCAAAATTCAATTCCTCTTTCAGAAAGTTGATTAGTGGAGTTGTTAACCCATCTCTTTGAATGAGAATATTTTGTTGAAGTGTAATAGATAGTTTGCCATTATGGTTTTTAGCAATTGGTAAATTTTGTATTGTTGAAATTTCCTGAAATAACTTTTCCAAAATATCAATCGAAACTCGTTCGGTTTCTTTTAAAAACTGCCATTGGTCTGTATTAGGTTCAAATGTTTCGGGATTGATAAAGCAACTATTTCCATTCTCCAATGCCGGCTTAAAAAATGGAAGTGCAACCAGATTTCCCAAACCTTTTCCAGAGAGAAAATCTTGATTTGGAAATAATCGGTCGAAACTTGAACTTTTGTCAAACATTGAAAACACTCCCGATTGCTCTAAAATGGAAATGAAAACTTTTCTGCTTCGGATTGCAGGATAAGGTTTGTTAAAAAATATCCAGACGTGTCCACCGTTTCCCGAACGGGAACGTTCCAAATAGGCTGGGATATTGTTCTTTTTACAAGTATTCAAAAAAGTCACAGCTTCTTCTTTCCAGTTTTGCTTATCAAAATCCGCTACTAAAAACCAAGAAGTATTGTCTTGCAATAAAGGATAAATACCGATTTGCTGTACACCATTTAATTGTTTTTGAATTTCATTATCGGTAAGCGGTAAATAGGTTTTATGCGGATAATTTGCAAATGTTCCGCCATTCATTTTGTGTGCCCGATAGTGATATGGGTCATACTGATAAGCAGGCATATAGCCCGACTTTCCTAATTTCTCCCAACGAACAGAAAACACGTCTTCACGACCTTTGAATAAGGAACGGAATGTGTTTATATTTTTAGGGGAAGTTTCATCCATTTTCTGAAAAATATTACAAATCAGAAATGTCTTTTTCGACTATTCTATATTTAGCCTTAACGTCCTCTCCATAATAATAATCCAATAAATCTTTTTTGGTAAGTGTTCCGTCTTCTAAAAACTTCTTAAGATATTGTTGATTAAATTCCATTAAAAGAATAGATTTTTCCAATTGTTTAAGAATGGATTTATTGTTTTCAATATTGTTTTGAACCAAATTTTTGATGGACGTAATTTCGTTAATATCCTTGATAATTCTATTTACGAGTATTACTAATAAATCTTTATCCAATTCAACTTCTTTGGCATTTAAAGCAATATCTCTTGCAAGCATATAGGCTATTGCCAAATTGGAATAATCTCCTTTTTGAGAATTGATAATTGCAACAAAACCAATTCCTGGTATATATCCGACATTTTCAAAATTCCTGAGAATAGAATTATCAACCAACGAAATATCAAAAACGATTAAACTAACTTTTGCATCTCGATTTGCCTGAGATTCTATTAATTGGCTCCAAGCCGTATCTGTTTTTCGTGTAAAAATTTCTTTATTCTCAATTTCCCCAAAACGGATGCTTTTATCGAACTTACATTCAATAGCAATTTTAAGATTAGGATTACCGTCTATTTCACAAATAATATCTCCAGTTTTATTTTTGGGAATACTCCCCGCTACATTTCCTGTTAAAAACGCTTTGTCTTTTAACTTTTTTTCTTGGAAGTAAAGGTTTAGAAAATCGGCTATTTCGTCTTCAGCCAATACTCCTTTGATTGTAGATTTATAAAAGAGTTCTTTCTTCATCTCAAAAATCATTTTCAGACTTTCGAGTTCTGTACCCAATTCATTGGTTGTTTTAGAAAGGAATGCAGAAATACGGTCTTCCATTAAAGCCAAAACTCCAATGTATATAGCCCGTAACAGTTTCTCGTCCCTTTCTGATGCAGGAAGATTATCGAAATAATTAAACACTATTTGGTTCTCAATTTCGAACTCTTTTATTTCTACTCTTTTTAACTGTTGATTTAAGTTTAGCATTTATTCTATTCTTTCGTAAGGATAAACATTTTTAAAACTTCTATTCAGGTAAGAACCGTGAGAAGGTGCTTCCAACAAATTTTGATATTCGTGTGCAGGAACACCTTTATAAACATAAAGACTTCCGTTCAGAAATCTAACATAGACTTCTTGATTTTGTTCATCATAACCAATACTACTAATATTTGACGAACTTACTGGGGTCATTTCTGGTAAACTCATATTTTATAATTTTTATTACGCCAAGATTTTAATAATTGTTTGTATTCTTTTTGTGCATCATCAATTTTTTCTAACCACTTTTCTGATGCTTTAGGGTCTGAACTTTTAGGAGCGTTTGCAATCTTATAGAATTTTACGCGTGATGGTATCTTCACTGCTTCTCCCGAAATAAGGGCTTCACCAGTTCTCAAACTTGGTAATAAATCTACCATACTTTGTAATTCGTCTTGAACAGCGGAACGAATATGTCCCCTGTCTTTGGAATTATTCATACGTAACGCAATCATAGTCCCACATTGACTTAATACGGTTTCATCCAGTTCTGATGGTCTTTGTGTAACGAGTAATAATCCTACTCCATATTTTCGCCCCTCTTTTGCAATCATTTGAACTGTTCGTGAAGATATTGAATGTTCGCCTGCTTTTAAATAATTGTGAGCTTCTTCTAAAACAATTAGCAATGGTTGGTTTTTCCCTCCAACTTTTGTATTGACACCCCAAAACAACCCGTCATAAATAATTTTCAGAAGTGTGCCAGATATAGAAGATGTTATTTCACTTGGAATACCTGACAAATCCAAAATCGTTATTGGTAATTCGTTACCAAGCCATTTCAAAAACATCGCATCTAAATCATCTTCTGTCTTACCATCCTTGTCGGGAGTTAGTTTACCTGGAGAAAATAAAAAGCTATAACTACTGTCATTTAGCTTGTTTCTCATACTATCCAAAAAGCTCAACAAGCCTTTAGCTTTTTGATTTAAAAATGGTGCACTGTTCCCCATTCCTGCAGGAGTATATTCATTAGAGATTAACTTTTCAGCATCTCCCGTAACTGTTAATGCACTTAATGTGGTTCTTGTTGTGTCTGTAAAAGTTTGTTTTTCAAAATCAGTTAATTCAAACCATAGTCGTTTTACACTAAAAGGAATTGGGGAATCGGCTGTAATAGATTCCCTTGCGACTTCTATTTTATTATCTTCAGCACTTTTGATTTTTGCCTCTACAACTTTCTCTCTGATGTATTCTCTATTTTGGTCTGTCAAGTTCCCTGAAAATATTTTCATCAACTCATTAAAAGGCAATGCCCAAAATGGAATTTGTAATTTGTTCTCATCATCTGAAGAGTTTACTTCTATTACTTTTGAATGTTTTGAAAGGGCATCATTATATTCTCCGTGAGGATCAATTACCAAAATTCTTGAACTTGGAAATTCCCTATTAGCTATGGATTGAAGCAATACCGAAACAGAATTTGATTTACCACTACCTGTTGAACCTACAATAGCACAATGTCTTGAAATGAGTTTATCCAAATCAATTTTGGCATCTAAACTTTCTGATACACTAATATTTCCAACAGTAATTGAATTGGCGTCTTCATATCCACCATAGATAACATCAAGGTCGTTGATTGTTACTAAATGAACTTTATCTCCTGTTGTCGGGTATTGTGTAACTCCTCTTTCAAACTTTTTCCCAACCTGTTCTCCTGCCAACACTATGTTTATCCATCTTGTATTTTTCAAAACGTCATAATCCTTAGCTACCGCCTCTCTTAAACTTTCAGGAATTGCGGCTGAACCTATTTGTGTTACAATTCCGTAGAGGTTTGCGTAGCCCAAAGGGATTCTTACAAATGAACCTATTTGTCCTACACGATAAACAACGCCATCTATGACAGGCATATTGGATTTAATGTTGTCAAACAGTTTAACAGAAATACTATTCCCGCTAATACTATCTATTTCGCCAATTTCTGTTATTCTATTTTTTGACATTTTCTCCGAGCTTTTTGATTTCGTTATCACTTACCATAGAGTTCAGGAATGTAGCGAGTTTACCGAAATCAGGTAATATAAATTCTCCTTTGCCCGTCCAAACCTCTTCGCCTTTTGTTTCTTTATTTTTTTCTTCATTTGAATCTATAGCTCCATCTTCATCAAAATATAGATTAAGATTAACTGTATCATCTTTTGAAGGTTCTGATTTTAATTTCCATTCGGCATAATTGCAACCGATTACCGCACTGCGTGAAGCATAAATAGAAACTTTAGGATTATCCAAACCTATCTTTGAAACATTGGATTTATCATCTATTTTATCATACTTATCAAATATTAGCCCTATAACGTGTGATGTTGTATTTGTTTTCAATGCTGAAATAATACGTGAATTGATGTGCTCATCTCCCCAAGAATATCCACAAGTAATCAATATTGCATCATCCTGCTTTAAGAAGTTTGACAATCTATCCATCAAACTTTCGTAAGGTTGCTTTTTTGATTCTTTATATTTTAGAGTAGAAGGATAAATCAAAATATCATCGTCATCAGGACTAACTCTTAATATCTTTTCTGTATCCATATCATAATGCCAACCTAAAGAACCGTGAATTTTCCAAAGTTTTGTCTGCTTTGGTAGAAAAGAAAAATCTTCAACTGATTCAGGATTGAAAAACGCCCTAAGACTACCACAAAACCCATCATAATAAGGAATTTCTTTGTGTTCTAAACCAAGCTCGAATAGAAAATCATAATTAGTAGTAAAAACTTCAATAGGAAATTTCCTTTCAGCTTGACCAATCCAATTGGCAAAATCTGTTTGGACTAATTCACTTACTATATCTTTTGTTACAATTTTTTCATCTTCTTTTTTATGAACACTTACTTTTTTCCTTACTCCTTTCTTAATTTCTTGAATCAATCGTGCAAACTCATCTTTGTTAAGAGAATTTAATGTTCCTTTTCCTATAAATAATACTTTCTGCTCAAGATTTGACAATATTGTTTCTATGTTGAAACTTTTCTCCCCAAGCTCTTCTTTTATCTCCTCTAATGCGGTTTTATATTTACCATCAAGTTTCCCAACCTCGTCCACAATTTCTGATGTCATTTTTCCAATTGCAGGAACGGTAAGAGACGTTTCATTCTTTGTGGCTAACGAACTTCCTGCTCCGAAAAGAAAGCCTATCTTCTTTTTATCAGAAATTAATATTTGTTGAATCCCTCTGATATATTCTGATGGGTCGTGAGTATTAATATTCATATTTCTAACTGTTTTTTAATTCATTTTAATAGTTATCCTTTCTCCCCAAAGCTCTCCAATTCCTTATTTACTTCTTCCAATAATTGCTGTTCGCTTGGTAGGTACAATTCGTATTGGCTTGCGATGATTTGTTTTTGGTTTTCGGGTAATGTGAATTTTACTACTGCATCATTTTTATTGGCACAAAGTAAAATTCCAATGGTCGGGTTCTCGTGTGGCAGTTTTTCTATCCTGTCATAATAGTTCACATACATTTGTAACTGTCCAATATCCTGATGGGTTAGTTTAGTGGTTTTGATTTCAATGATTACAAAACATTGTAAAATACGGTTGTAAAATACCAAGTCCACAAAGAACTCATCGCCCTCAATATGTATTCTTTTCTGCCTTGCTACAAAGGAAAAACCATTGCCTAACTCCAATAAAAATTCTTGCAAGTGTGTGATAATGGCACTTTCCAAGTCCTTTTCGTAATAAGATGCTTCTCTTTTCAATCCCAAAAACTCCAGATACATTGGGTCTTTAATAATTTCCTTGGCATCGGATGGTTGCTTTTCATTTTTAGCAACTGCTAAAACACTTTCTTTATCATTGCTCAACAAAAGTCGTTCATACAAACTGCTGTAAATCTGCCGTTCCAATTGACGTACCGTCCAATTATTTTTTACCGTTTCGGCAATATAAAAGTCTATTTTATTCTGATTATCAAGCCTTATGAGTAGTTTGTATTGACTCCAGCTCAATTGCGAATACAGTGTATTCGTAATTGGGAAAGTGCGGTAGAACTGCCGGAACAACTCAATTTGCCTTTTGGAATATCCACTGCCATATTCAGGTTCTAACTCTTTGGCAATGTATTCAGTAAGGTGTTTTCCATAATCTGCCCTGTCTTTACCTTGCTGTTCTTCTTCAAAAATACGTTTGCCAATATCCCAATACATTAGGGTTCGCTCGTGGTCAACAGCACGTATAGCCCTTTCTTTTGATTGGGCTATAATGGCTTTTATGTCTGTTATAACAGATTGGTTTACAAGCATAATTTTACTATTCATCTATCCAACAAAGATACAAATTATAATGTACGACTGCTTTTGATTAGTCTTATTAATATTGTCATAGTTGCGAAACAAAAGACCGCTCCATACTTTTAAATTTGTGCGATACCTTTTGCATATCCTTTCCAACTTTCTCATTGAGTATCTTGGCGTAAATCTGCGTGGTAGCAATATTCTTATGTCCTAACATCTTGCTTAAACTCTCCAACGGAACACCCTCACTTAAAAACAAGGTAGCAAACGTATGGCGTGCCAAATGAAAGGTTACTTTCTTTTCTTTCAGGCAGTCAATCAGTTGTGATATTTTCTTTAGGCTATCATTACAGACTGTATTTGATGGTACAGGAAATACCTTTCCGTCTTTTGAAAATCCTGCATATTTTTCGATAATCATTTTTGGAATATCCAACAGCATCACGTTTGACGATGTGGCTGTTTTTTTCCTACGTATGATAATCCACTGGTTACCGTCAAAGAAATCCTGAATATTGCTGTTTCTAAGCCCTTTCATATCTGAATAGGAAAGACCAGTAAAGCAACTGAAAACAAACAGGTCTTTAACCAATTCGTCTTTCTTTTTATCGCAGTTGAAAGTTACAAGTTGTTCTAATTCATTCCGTAGCAGATAACCTCTGTCTTTGTCCTTTTTGGTGTTCTTATACTCGCTGAACGGATTGAAAGCAAGATGCTTTCTGCTCATTGCCAAACGGCAAAGCGTGGTAAAGCCAATCATATACAGCCAAATCGTATTGTGTGTCAAGCTTTTATCGTCACGCAGGTAGTAATCAAACTCCTGTACAAAATCAGGAGTAAGGTCGTTAAAAGACACATCGGAGTAACCGTATTTTGTAAGTACAAAATTTCGAAGATGTCTTAATAGTGTTTTATACTTACTTCGTGTTCCATTTACCCGAAGTCCGCTATTGACCTTTTTCTCATAGTCGGATAAGAACTGTTCATAAAACTTGAAAAAGGTAATTTCTCCGCTTTCCATACCGAGGAAGGCATTTTTAAGTTTAGTACTGTTTACAGCCCCATCGTTCTTCAGAATTTTGGAATAGCATTCCTCAATACCTGAACGGATTTTGTCAAGTTTGCTGTTTGTTTCTTGGGCTTCTCGGCTTTTACCTAAAACCCTGCCGTACTTCAAATCCCAATTTGTTGCGGAAATATCCAACTTGGCACTGAATGCAGACTGATTACCGTTTACAGTAATTCTGCACATAACCGTAACTTTCCCGTTCTTCTTCGGGGCATTCTTTTTAAGGTAGAAAAGAACCTTAAACGTTGATTTTTTTGTCATTTCCATACTCACAATTCTTAATGATAAAATTAAACCTATGTGAGCTACGGAACAATATGAAAAACTATGCAGAAGGCTGAATTACAGTATTTTAAAGCGGTTGCTTATAATGCTTGAAAGTAACGTTTTAGTAACCTTCCTTTTGCCTGACCTCGCTTTTTTCTGCTTTTTACATCATTACCAAAAAATCAAAAAACGATTGTAAAGCCTTTATTTACAATCGTTTTCCCTGTTATTAATCTTTGATGTATTTTTACTGAAAATTTATTTTAAAGTTTGCCTTCTAAGGAATTCCAACCGCCACCATTGATACAATCAATTCCGTTTTGTTTCAAAATTGCGGTAGCTTGAGCGCTTCTCATCCCGCTTCTGCAACAAGCGATTACCGGTTTGTTCCATTTTTTTATTTCCGAAACTTTTCCGTTCAATACTTGAAGCGCAATATTTTTTGAACCTTTTATGTGTCCTTCTGCAAATTCTTCAGGAGTTCTCACATCAAGAATAATAGCGCCTTTTTGTACATATTCTTGAACTTCATTAGCTTTATTTCCAAAGCCTAAAACATCTAAAATTCCCATAATCTTCTTTTTTTGTCAAAGGTAATGCGAATAGCGTTCAAAATCTGTAACAAAAGTTACGATGCATGTTCGTTTTCTACAATCAAATTAATTCCGTTGTCAATTAAATGAGCAACTTCCGGACGATGCTGTTTTACATTTTCTAAGTGATTTTTTACTTTCGAAATCAGGTCTTCATTTTGCTCTTGATATGCTAATTCTAAGATTTCAACAGACAATAACCAATCGTTCGGATGATTTCCGGAAACGGCTCCGAAGACTTCTTTTAAAGTAACTTCTGCAGTTTTTCCGTCTCTGATTAAACGGATATTTTTATATAAACTTTCTAATTCTTCGCGTTCCGGTGATTTTTTCTGTTTGATGGTTTGAGTCGATGGAACGTGATTTACCATATCGAAACTAGCAACATCAGCAGGACCGGAAAAAGCAGAAATTACTTCTTTTCCAACTGCCATGTCATAAATTCCCCATTCAGGTTGGAATAATACGGTGTCACCTTGGGTTACCGTACAATTTTTGAACTTAATTAATAAAATTTTACCTTGGATATTTCGCGTTCCGGTGATGATTTCTCCGGTTACTTTAATATTTCCTTCAAATTCTAAAGTCACTTGCTCGCCTTCATAAATAGCATACGCACTTAAATCGCGCGGACTCATGTCTTCAATGGCTAGGTTAATTCCTTTCAGTTTACCAATGGGGGAACCAAAACCTTCTGCATGATATTCAGTTCCGTGTCCAACTAATTCTTTTTCACGATACGCTAAAGCCGTTTTTCCAGTAGTTTGAACGTAAACCGTTTTTCCTTCGTATTCTAAAACGTTGGTAAAAACACCGGAAATTTGTAAGCCGGTACTCAATTCAATAGTTCCCAATGCTTTTGATGCAATCAATTTTTTAATACCCGAAAGTCCGCCGGTACGTAAAGCCATTTTATTGGCAAACTCTTCCAGAACCATGCTTAAATGAGCAAAATCAGGTGTAACAAACAATTGCGGTTGCGGTTTGGTAATGTCAAAACTTTGGTCGGCAGCAGCAATAGTATATGGGATTTTTTGAACAGCATCGGTCATGCACCAAGCGCTTTCTCCAATAGAAGATAGCAAACCGGCACCATAAATTTTCGGATCTTCAACCGTTCCGATTAAACCATATTCAACTGTCCACCAGTGTAAATTTCTAATACGCGCCATTTCCGATAATTCGCCCATATTATTTTGTAAATAGTCGACACGATCTTCTGCAGCTTTAACTTCTTCTTCCGGAGTATCTTCGGCTTCTTTTAAAATAGAAAGTAAACGAATTGCTTCATAGATTTCGTAATCACGTGCTGATGAAATGGCTTTGCAACCAATTTCTCCGAAACGACGCAAATATTCTGCATATTCCGGATTGGCAATAATAGGAGCGTGACCGGCACCTTCGTGAATGATATCGGGTGCAGGTGTATATTCAATATGTTCTAATTGACGAATGTCAGATGCAATAACCAAAACATTGTAAGCCTGAAATTCCATAAAAGCATTAGGAGGAATGAAGCCATCTACAGCAACAGCTGCCCAGCCAATTTCTTTTAAAATGCGGTTCATGCCATACATACTAGGAATACTGTCAATGGCAATACCTGTTTTTTTCAACCCTTCTACATACGATTCGTGCGCTACTTTAGATAAGTAGTCTACATTTTTACGCATCACATAGCGCCATACTGCTTGATTTATAGGCGTGTATTCTTCATAATTTTGTGGTTTGATAAACTGCTTCAAATGAGCAGGAAGTTTGTCTATCAAAGGGTTACTTTCAAAAGTAGTGTTCATAGTTTTATGGTCGTGTTTGTTTCCGTAAAGCTACGAATTATTTGTGACTTTTATTCTGTTTTCTCTGGCTGGGTTGTCGTATTTTCAGTTTTAACGCTGTCAATTTGTGTTTTTGGTAAATTAGTGCTGTCTACCTTAATATTTTTTGAGGAAACCGTATCTTTTATAACTGGTTTTGCAACAATAGTAGAATCAGAAGGGGTTACAGTATTTTCTTTTGATGAAGAAGCAGTACTTGAAGTATCGCCTTCGGTAGTTCCATCATAAATGGTTTCTTCTAAATCTTTAGATTTTTTACCCAATTGAATTTTGGGATCGTCTTGAGTTCCGGTTACTTTAATTGGGATTCCAATAATTCCCAATGGTGGCAAACCTATACGCATTTTTAAGTTTAAATTGCCATCAAAACTAGATTGTCCTTCAAAACGCAAACGGAAAAGCGCCACTTTTGCTTTAAAGCGCTCGATATTGATGATGTTGTTTTTAATAGTTGATTTTATAGTGATTTCTGATAAATCGGGATTTTTCAAACTATTGTAATCTGTTTTTTCGGAAACAACATTCATCAGTTTAAAGTTGTTCATTTTTACTTTTTTAACCGAAATCGTTCCGCCACCTTCTAATGAAGCCATAATAGGTTCCATTTTATTGTTTAAAACTCCTTTGATTTCGTAATCCATTCCTATAATTCCTTCAGCGTTTTCGGCACTGGAAGCTAATTCTCGGAACATTTTGATCTCATTGTACGCTCGTTTAATATCAAATTCGGCAGCTTTCATTTTGAAATCAAAATTGACTTTTTGCGTGCCGATATTTTCATACGAACCGTTTATCAGTGCACTGGCATCAAGGATGTTAAGTTTCCCGTTAGTTAATGTTATTCTTCCGTTTTGAATAGTAACTTTTCCGGAGATATTTTCCACATTAATATCTTCATAAATCAATTTTTGGGCTGCTAAATCAAATCCTAAATCTAGGTTTGTCGGAACTTCCATTACTTGATTGATGCTACTTTCTACAGTTTTTTGTTCTTCTTTCTGGGATTGAATTTCTTTGGTGAAAAAGAATTCATTGGTGTTTAATAAAGAAGAGTTCAAATTAAAATTACCTTTTAGAACTTCTTTATCAGCTAAGAAAAAATTGATGGCGTTTTGGAAATACCCATTCATGTTAATATCTGAGGTGCCATATTTTCCAATAAAATTGTCAAAGTTTAAGTGGTCTTGATGAAAAGTGAAAGTTCCGTTTTCAATAACAAAAGGCAAAGGGAAAAATGAGGTTTTAGTTGCAATCTTTTGGACTGAAAGCGTTCCGCTGTTTTCCAGATTTGCGTAATTTCCGTTGGTAGCATCGCTTTGTTTTCCTTTCAAATGAACATCAGCAGTTACTTTCCCGTTTACATCAATTCCATCGACTTTAAAAACCCGATATATTTTACCAACATTCAACGTCCCGTTTGCAGCAATGTTATAAACTACATCATCAAAATTTTGAAAACTAGCACTAAGTTGGAAAGGTTCTTTTTCAAAAGTAAAATGGGTTTTAGCTATATTTAATGAAGCATCTTTAAAGTAACCACTTGGGTTATCTAATTTAGCATGTAACTGAATGTTTTGAATAGCGTTTGGATAATAGGCTGTTTTAATACTTCCGTTTTCCCAATTAAAAGTTCCTTTGGCTTTTGGAAACAAACGTTTTTTGGTGTCATAATTTCCATTAGCAACCACATCGGCGTTTAATTTTCCGCCTAATTCAAAGTTCGGAATTTGCAAAGCAGAAGAAACGAATCCTAAATCTAAGTTCGATTTGATTTTGGAATCTATTTGCATTACATCGCCGAAACCACTTGATTTTAAAATAGCACTCAAGTTGTTTTTATTGACGTCGAAATATAAAGAATCTAATTTGATTTGTAATTGTGCGAGATCCAGATTTGGTAATTTGGTCTCCAAATTCAAATACAGATTTTCAATAGGGAACGGAGCTTTTTTGTGTTTTACATAACCGTCGCGAACTTTAATAGTAAAATCTACTTCCGGTTGTTTGTTTTCAGAAACGATATAATCGCCGGTTAAATTAAAAGTTGCATCTGTTTTTCCTTTGGTTTTGGTATCTTTAATCCAATCCCCGAATTCCGGTGGCAAAGCAGAGAATAGGTCTTCCAAATTACTATTAGTAGTTTTAACCTTAAAATCCATTTTGTAACCGTTAGAAATGAAGTCGAAAAATCCGCTGAATTCTATAGGTAATTTGTTAACAACTAAATCATTTTTTTCAAAAATGAACGATAATGAATTGGTGTTGATTTTGGTAATTAAATTGGCTTTAACTTTTTTGTCTTTTAGATATTCATTTTTATCATAGGTTAAGGAAAGCTGATCTATTTGGGCTCTGGTTTTTAAATCGAAATTAGAATTTTGCAAGTCACCGGTTCCTCTATAATTCAGTCCTTTCAAATTGATTTCAATTTTTGCAGATCGGTCAAAATAAACAAGTTCACTATTTTTTATTATAATGCGTTCCAGTTTTATTTGTGTTTCAGAAGATGAAGTAGTATCTGCTTCATTGGATTTATACACGTTGTAATTAGCCTCTCCCAATCGATTGACTTGAATATTTATTTTAGCATTATTCAGATAAATCTCATCGATTTTTGTTTTGTTGCTAAAAATTAAACTAAAGACATTTATTCCTAAAGCGACTTCTTTAGCATTGATTAAAGATTCTTTTTGATAAGGTTTAGAGCCATTTAAATTTAGCTCGTTTAGCGTTAGTGTTAAAGACGGAAAGTGTTTAAAAAAAGATAAGTTAGTATCTTTAAAATTCAGTTCACCATCCAAATGCTTGTTTGCCGTTGCTTTTACTTTTTGAGTAATAGTCTCTGTAAAAATAAAAGGAACAGTTAAAGCAAAAGCCAATAAAATTGCAAAAACGACACCTAAAATCTTTACAGTTTTGATTATTTTTTCTTTGGATAGTTTCATTGAAATTTCGAAATTAAAATGCAAATGTACGACTAACCTGAGGATAAAATTTAAAAATTTAGTTAAGCTTATTAAAAATACCGAATAAAAGAAAGAGGCTAAAAAGCCTCTTCCGGTTAACGTATCAATTGAGTAAACAAATCTTCTTTTTCATTCAAATAACGATATTGATAACCTTTTTGAAGCATTCGTTCTTTTAACGGAACCACATCTTCTTGCTTTTTAATTTCCAATCCTACGATTACAGGTCCGGTTTCGCGGTTGTTTTTTTGAGCAAACTGAAAATAAGTAATATCATCTTCTTCGCCTAAAACTTCGTTGACAAATTCTTTTAAAGCGCCCGGACGCTGTGGAAACTGAATCATAAAATAATGTTTCAAACCTTCGTATAAAAGCGAACGTTCTTTGATCTCTTCGGTTCTTAAAATGTCATTATTACTTCCGCTGACAATACAAACGACAGTTTTGTCTTTAATTTGTTCTTTGTAAAAATCCAATGCAGCGATAGATAATGCACCTGCGGGTTCTACAACCATTGCTTCTTCGTTGTACAAACGTAAAATGGTAGAACACACTTTTCCTTCGGGAACCAAAATTATATCGTCAACTAAATTTTTACTAATTGCGTAAGTCAAGCTTCCCACTTGTTTCACTGCAGCACCATCTACAAACTTATCGATGCTTTCCAAAGCTACATTTTCACCTTTTTCTATGGCAGTTTTCATGGAAGGAGCACCAAGAGGTTCCACGCCGATAATTTTAGTATTCGGACTAACTGTTTTTAAATACGTTGCCACACCCGAAAGTAATCCGCCACCGCCAATCGGGATAAAAACATAATCAATAGGTTCTTTATATTGTTCCAAAACTTCTAAGGCAACAGTTCCTTGTCCCGCAATAACTTTTTCATCATCAAATGGATGGATGAATGTTTTGCAATTTTCTTCGGCGTCTTGTTTAGCACTTGCATACGCATCGTCAAAAGTGTCGCCTGTTAAAATGATTTCTACAAATGATTTCCCAAATAACTGTACTTGTTTGATCTTCTGTTTCGGAGTGGTTTTAGGCATGTAAATGCGACCTTCAATTTTCAATAAGTTACACGAATAGGCAACACCTTGAGCATGATTTCCGGCACTAGCACATACAATTCCATTTTGTTTTTCCGCTTCAGTAAGCGATTTGATTTTATTGTACGCTCCTCTGATTTTATAGGAGCGCACAATTTGTAAATCTTCTCTTTTTAATAAAATTTTAGTCTGAAATTCTTCTGATAAATTCATGTTCTCACTTAAAGGTGTCGATGGTACAACATCTTTAAGTTGTTCTTTGGCTTTTAGAATTTCATTGTATAAGTTCATGTTGTTATTTTTTGGGTCTCAATTGACGAACTGTTGCACCGGCTTGCCACATTTCACTTTCTCTTAATTCTTTTAATTCGGCTTCTAATTTTTCACGGTAATCCGGTTTACTGTTCGAATCAATAGATTTTTGCGCTTCATTTCCGGCTTTTACTTCGCTGTATAATTTTTCAAAAACCGGTTTAGTAGCTTCTTTGAATGGTTTCCACCAATCTAATGCACCTCTTTGCGCTGTAGTCGAACAATTGGCATACATCCAATCCATACCGTTTTCAGCAACTAAAGGCATTAAACTTTGCGTTAATTCTTCCACCGTTTCATTGAAAGCTTCAGATGGCGTATGACCATTTTCGCGTAATACTTCGTATTGAGCCGCAAAAATTCCTTGGATAGCCCCCATTAATGTGCCACGTTCTCCTGTTAAATCGGAAGTTACTTCTTTATAAAAATCAGTTTCAAACAAATAACCCGAACCAACTCCAATTCCTAAAGCAATTACTTTTTCGCGCGCTTTTCCGGTTGCGTCTTGTTCGATTGCAAAAGAAGAATTCAATCCTTTTCCTTCTAAAAATAATCGTCTCAATGAAGTTCCTGAACCTTTTGGTGCTACTAAGATAACATCAACGTCAGCAGGAGGGATGATTCCTGTTTTTTCTTTATAAGTGATACCAAAACCGTGAGAGAAATATAAAGTTTTGCTTGGAGTTAAATATTTTTTAACTGTTGGCCAAAGTTCAATTTGTCCGGCATCCGATAATAAATATTGGATGATAGTTCCTTTCTCTAAAGCTTCTTCAATTTCAAATAATGTTTCACCCGGAACCCAGCCGTCAGCTACTGCTTTGTCCCAAGTTTTTCCGCCTTTTCTTTGTCCTACAATTACTTTAAAACCGTTATCTTTTAAGTTTAAAGCTTGTCCCGGACCTTGAACCCCATAACCGATAATTGCAATGGTTTCGTTTTTTAAGGTTTCTAATGCTTTTGCTAACGGAAATTCTTCTCTGGTTACTACATTTTCTACTACGCCTCCAAAATTGATTTGTGCCATAATTTATTTATTTTATTGGTTTGTTAATTACATTTGAAATATTTTGCTCTTTAAGCTTAAGAACTCATTGTTGATCGGATCTTTTGTAGGATCATTTTTTTCGAGTTCCAAAATGCTTTTATGAATACCTTCGCTGGCTTTCATAATGGCAATCCTTGAACTTCTAACGAACTCGATTAAGCCGTATTTGTGTAATTCGGATAATAATTTGTTGATTTCTTCATCTTGACCTGTGGATTCAAAAACCGTATAATCATTTCGAATCACTACTGCGTTGGCTCCGTAAGCTCTTAATAAACGTTCCACTTTTGCCTCTTTCATAATAATTTCGGTAGGAACTTTGTATAGTGCAATTTGTTGCCAAATGATTTCATCATTGGTATTGACATATACTTTAAGAACATCAACGATTTTACCGATTTGTTTTACCAAGTTTTTCACTACGGATTCCGATTCTTTAACTACGATCGTAAAACGGTAGATGTTTTCAACTTCGCTGGGAGAAGTGTTCAGACTTTCCAAACTGATTTTTCTTCGGGAAAACATGATGGCAATTTTATTCAAAATCCCAACTTGGTTTTCTGTATAAGCGGTTATAGTATATTCCTGTTTCATGAGTTCTTAAATTTGGTCTTTACTTAATACAATTTCTGAAACTCCTTTTCCTTGTGGCACCATTGGGAACACATTGTCTTCTTTGGCTACCATAATTTCAAGTAAATACGATTCGTTTGAAGCCAGCATTTCTGCTAAAGCTTTTTTAAGTTCGGAACGTTCGGCTACTTTTTGACCTTTGATGTGATATCCTTTGGCTACCTGAACAAAATCGGGACTGGTAATATCCGTAAATGAATATCTTCTTTCGTGAAATAATTCCTGCCATTGGCGAACCATTCCTAAGAATTGATTGTTCAGAATGATGATTTTTACATTGGGTTGGAATTGCATAATAGTTCCCAATTCTTGTATATTCATTTGCGCACTTCCATCACCCATGATTGCTACAACAGTTCTTTCGGGAGCTCCATATTTCGCTCCAATGGCTGCCGGTAAAGCAAATCCCATAGTTCCTAAACCACCACTGGTAATATTACTTCTGGTTTGATTTTGTTTAGAATAACGGCAAACCACCATTTGATGTTGACCTACATCACTAACCATAACAGCATCGCCATGAGTTAATTCGTTAAGTTCAAATAAAACTTCGCCCATAGTTAGTTCTTCACTTTCCGGGAAGCGCTCTTTCTTAATCAAGACTTCTTCTTCATACTGCATTTTATCTTGAAATTCTTGCATCCAAGCTTTGTGTTCTTTTGGTTCTAAAAGAGCGGTTAGAAGCGGAAGCGTTTCTTTGCAATCGCCCCAAACCGGAACGGTTGTAAGTACGTTTTTGTCCACCTCAGCCGGATCAATATCTAAGTGAACAATTTTAGCTTGTTTGGCATATTTGTCCAATCTTCCGGTCACTCGGTCGTCAAATCGCATTCCAATAGCAATTAGAACATCACATTCGTTAGTTAAATAATTCGGACCGTAATTTCCGTGCATGCCCACCATGCCTACACCAAGCGGATGATCGGTTGGAATAGCACTCATTCCCATAATGGTCCATGCCGTTGGTAAATTGGCTTTTTCAATAAATTGAAGAAATTCTTTTTCGGCGTTGCCTAAAATTACACCTTGACCGAAAACAACAAGTGGTTTTTTTGACTGATTAATTACATCGGCAGTTGCTTGAATATATTCCGGTTTAACAACAGGTTTTGGTCTGTAACTTCTAACGTGAATACACGATTTATAACCGTTGTAATCAAATAATTGAAGTTGTGCATTTTTGGTAATATCAATTAAAACCGGGCCTGGTCTTCCTGATTTGGCGATGTAGAAAGCTTTGGCTAAAACTTCTGGAATTTCATTAGCATCCGTAACCTGATAATTCCATTTGGTCACTGGTGATGTAATGTTTACAATATCGGTTTCCTGAAAAGCATCGGTACCTAAAAGGTGAGCGAAAACTTGTCCCGTAATACACACTACAGGTGTCGAATCGATCATAGCATCTGCTAAACCTGTAACCAAATTTGTTGCACCCGGACCGCTGGTCGCAAAAACGACTCCGGTTTTTCCGCTTACTCTGGCATAACCTTGCGCTGCGTGAATAGCACCTTGTTCGTGACGAACTAAAATGTGATGAAGTTTATCTCTATGATCGTATAAAGCATCATATATCGGCATAATGGCGCCACCAGGATAACCAAAAATGGTATCTACGTTTTCAGAAAGCAGCGCGTCAATTACTGCAATGCTTCCCGAAGCCTGATGGGCTTTTTGGTTTTCTGTTGTATTGGTATGTTGTTTGATTGTTTCCATAACTTTAGATTTTTATTCGTCAGTAACACAGCCTTCTGATGCGTCTTTAACCAATTTTGCGTATTTGTACAGTACGCCTCGGTTAACACTTAAAGACGGTTTTACCCAATTCTCTTTTCGTTTTGCTAATTCAGATTCGCTCACTTGAAGCGTTAAGGAGTTGTTGACGGCATCAATTTCTATTAAGTCTCCATTTTGAACGAAAGCTAAAGTTCCGCCTTCAAACGCTTCGGGTGTTATGTGCCCGACGACAAATCCGTGAGTTCCGCCGCTAAATCTTCCGTCCGTAATAAGGGCCACGCTTTTTCCTAATCCGGCACCAATGATAGCTGAAGTAGGTTTCAACATTTCCGGCATTCCCGGACCGCCTTTTGGTCCTACATATCGGATGACTACAACATCTCCTTTTTCTATTTTTTTATCGGCTATGCCTTTTATCAGTTCTTTTTCGCCATTGAAAACTTTTGCAGGACCTTCGAAGAATTCGCCTTCTTTTCCGGTTATTTTGGCCACCGAACCTTTTTCTGCCAGATTACCATAAAGCATTTGTAAATGTCCGTTTATTTTAATCGGGTTTTCTAATGGACGAATGATGTTTTGTGCTTCAAAATCAATGTCTTCGATTGCTGCTAAATTCTCAGCTAATGTTTTTCCGGTAACCGTTAGACAATTGCCGTGTAACATTCCTTTGGATAATAAATATTTTAAAACCATGGGAACGCCACCTTTTTCATGAAGGTTTTGCATTAAGTAATTTCCACCCGGTTTAAAATCGGCAATCAATGGCGTTTTATCGCTAATGCGTTGGAAATCTTCTAAGGTTATTTTGATGTCCACACTTTTTGCCATAGCAATAACATGCAGTACCGCATTTGTACTTCCGCCCAAGGCAATTAAAGTTGTAATCGCATTTTCAAAGGCTTCAAAAGTCATGATGTCTTTCGGACAAATATCTTTTTCCAAAAGGATTTTCATGTAATGAGCTGCTTGTTTACATTCTTCTATTTTTTCGTGACTTACCGCTGGATTGCTGCTCGAGTAGGGAAGACTCATTCCTAAAGCTTCGATAGCAATAGCCATAGTATTGGCCGTGTACATTCCGCCGCAAGCACCAGCACCCGGACAAGCATTTTTAATGATGCCTTTGTATTCTTCTTCTGTAATTTTACCTGCAATTTTTTCGCCTAAAGCTTCAAAAGCAGAAACGATGTTTAAATCTTTTCCGTGGTATTTTCCCGGAGCGATAGTTCCGCCATACACCATAATTGAAGGTCGGTTTAAACGTCCCATGGCAATGATGCTTCCCGGCATGTTTTTGTCGCAACCCGGAATAGCAATAACACCATCGTAATAATGTCCGTCAACAACACTTTCGATACTATCGGCAATAATTTCTCTGCTGATTAGCGAATAGCGCATACCGTCGGTTCCGTTGGTAATTCCGTCGCTGATTCCTATGGTGTTAAAAATTAGTCCAACCATTTCAGCTTCATTTACTTCTTGTTTGATGTAAGTAGCCAAATGATTTAAGTGCATGTTACAGGTGTTTCCATCATATCCCATAGATGCAATGCCAACAAAAGGTAAGTTCAATTGTTCTTCGGTTAGACCAATACCATACAGCATGGCTTGTGTGGCTGGTTGCGTGGGATCTTGAGTTACTATTCTACTGTGTTTATTTAAAATCATTAGGATTGTGTTTGAAGTAATGGTTTTTCCAATACCAAATTCTTATATATTAATTGTAATTTTTTGCCTAGAGAGTTTTCCCATTTTACCGGAAAATCTTTACCATCTAGAGAAGAAACTCCGATGACTTCGGCAGCTGTTCCGCATAAAAATGCACTGTCAGCATTTTGAAGATCTTCAGGTTTATACAAACCTTCTTCGACAGGAATTTCTAATTCTTTGCAAAGTTCAATAACAGTAGCACGAGTAATTCCCGGAAGAATGTTGCCTCTTTGTGGTGTGAATAATTTACCGTCTTTTTCGAAGAAAAGATTAGAACCGGGACCTTCTGCCAAATAGCCTTCAGAATCTAAAAGTAAAGCTTCGTCAAAACCTTTGTCTTTGGCTTCTACTGATGCTAAAATAGAGTTGACGTAGTGTCCGCAAACTTTAGCTTCTACTTTAGTAGAGCGGGGATGAGGTCGGCAATAGGATGAAATGCTCAGATTTAATAATTTTTCGCCTAAATATGCACTCCATTGCCAAGCGCAAATCATAATAGAAACTTCATGTGGGCGACCGATTCCCATGTTAGGGCTACAGAAAACAAGAGGACGTATGTAAGCGTCTGTGAGATTATTGAGTTTTAGAACTTCGTATGTTTTTTGAATGAGTTCTTCATTGTCGTATTTATAAGGAATGTGAATTTGTTCGCAAGAATTTTTTAAGCGTTCAAAATGTTGTTCTGCTTTGAAAATTTTAGTTCCGTTTGCAGTTTCATAAGCTCTTATACCTTCAAACACTCCATAACCGTAATGCATGGTTTGTGTGTATAAGTTAGTGGTGGCTTCTACAGCTTTTGTGAATTGGCCATCAAAATACAAAATGGTTTTGTCATCAAAATACATATATTACATATTAGTTTGTTTCAAAAAAAAACCTTCCGGTTTAGCGGAAGGTTTGTTGTTTTTATGTTTAGAAAACTAAATACCAATCCGCTGCAATTGAGGAATCACAATAATGACAACGATAATGATAAATAAGTTTTTCATTTATTTCTTTAAAAGATGATATGACAAATTTATGAAATGTTTCTTAAAGCAGAACAAAACATGTAATTTTTGTTAAAAACGTAAATTTATCTCATTTGACAATGTGTTTTGTCCTTTTTGCTTAAAAATAGGATGCTATTTTTTTGAAATAAGTAGTTTTTGGTAAATAAATGGAGAAAATTAAATTCATTATTGTTGTAAAAGATGTCTATAATATATCTTTTTATAAGATTTAAATAGAAACAGGTACAATTTACTCTTTTAAAAAACAAGTATAAATACGCTGTTTAATTTACGTATTACCTCATTACTTTATAGTAGTAAAATACTTATAAATTTAAAGCTATAGATATGGAGGGAACAGAAACAATGATTGTAGGCATCCTATTGTATCATAATTGTACTTTAATGGATTTTGCCGGGGCAACTCAGGTATTTGCTGCTCCATTTGGATTTAAACCGATTTGGATTGCGAATAATGACGCAGCTATTGTAACGACAGAAGGAGTTTCTGTAATACCTAACTATACTTTTGAAGATTGTCCCGCAATCGATATTCTTTTTATTCCCGGAGGAAATTCTGATGGAGTAGGGGCTTCTATGGAAAATGATGAATATCTGGATTTTATTCGTAAGGCTTCTGAAACGGCGTTATGGAAAGGATCAGTATGTACCGGGGCTTTTATTTTGGCGGCTTCCGGAATTTTAAATAATTGTTTAGCTACTACCTATTGGTCACAGATACCTACATTACAATTACTGGCTTCTAAATTTAATTTGACGATTCCTAAAGGTTATCCTCGTTTTTTGCTAGATGAAGAACAGAAGATATTCACAGGAGGAGGAATTTCATCTTCTCTTGATCTGGCATTAGAACTGGTTTTGAGAATAAAAGGTAAAGAAATAGCAGAATTGACTCAGCTTTTTATTCAGTACCAACCTAATCCACCTGTAAACTCAGGAGATCCGGCTCATGCTCCAATTGAGATAACAGGAATTTTACGCAAGCAACAAGAAGGTTTTACTAAAGCTATGGTGGCTGAAGTAAATAAACTACTCTAAACAATTTTAATACAACTATATAATATGAAACAGCCTAATTACACCCTCGGTTCCGGTTTATGGACTTACAGAAGTTTACTCAATAATCCTGATTTAACATCGGATTTTAATGCTCTTGAATTTGGACGGGGCAATTTAAAAATTGAAACACAATCTGATGGGACTTTATCTGGGAAAATCTATGACACGGGTTGGGAGCTTGAACTGAAAGGTTCTATGCAACAAGGAAATCCTGCTACTTTGTGGTTTCAAGGAAAAGGAATTGTTAGCGGCTCACTTTGGATTTATGACTATTTCTGCTATGTCGTTCCTCAGATTCCTAACGGAGAAAATCAGATTCCTGCACTTGTAGGAAGTGTTACCAGAGCTATTCCTCATCCTGACGGTCAAGGGGGAGTGAGTCCTGCGGGAGTTGTTTGCTCATTTTATGCTGTTCTTCAAATGTAATTTTATACTTATGGAAACTAAAAATTCTACACAAAATTGTTGTTGCTGTTCAAAAGAAGAAGAGCCAACGGTTAAGAAACAAGGAACTACAAGTAAATCGAAACTAATATTTGGTGTTTTTCGTTCAGCATTTTTAAGCTTATTGATTGCTTTTTTCCCAAAATGTCCGGTTTGTTGGGCTTTATATATGAGTATGTTCGGTAGTGTAGGCTTATCACAATTACCTTATATGAAGTGGCTTTTGCCTGTATTCGTTGTTTTTTTGGGATTCCACTTATTCATGCAGTTTAAAGGAGTTAAAAAACATGGTTATCTGCCTTTTTCTTTAAGTCTCATAGGTGCTTCGATTATATTAATTAGCCGGTCTCTTTTACCTTCTCATAATGGAATTCTGATTCTAGGCATATTATTTATCGTTTCAGGAACATTGATTAATAGCTTTCAGGAAGTCTCAATTCAAATGATTAAACAAAAAAATCAATAATATCTAAACTTTTTACATGATGAAAACAAACAATCAATTAAAAGTTCGAGTTTCAATTATCGAACTTCAGGATGCTTATACAAAAGGTGATAAAAAGCCTTTAGAAGATTTAATGAGAGCTTGGAAAGGGATTAAAGAATTACCGCCAAATAATCCTAATTCTTTTTTTATGTTGGGTGGATTTCACGGAGAGCCTTTTAGAGGCGCCGGCTGGGGAAATAGCGCGTACTGGGGAGGATATTGTAATCACGGTAACGTACTTTTTCCAACATGGCATAGAGTGTATTTGTATAAATTAGAGCTTGCTCTTCAAAGTATTCCTGGCTGTCAGGATGTAATGTTGCCGTATTGGGATGAAACAAATGAAGAGTCTTTAAAAAATGGAATTCCATGGGCTTTAACAGAAGAGTTTTTTACTTTAGACGGAGTTCAAATTCCTAATCCTTTGCGTTCTTTTATTTTTCCTCAGAATATTACAGATAATATTAATGGAGATAATCCTAATTACTCAAAACCTTATGGTTATGAAACGGTAAGATATCCGCTTTCGGGATTAGTAGGGACAGAAGCAGACAGAAAAGCAACAGCCGCTCATAATGCTCAGTTTCCCGATTATGCTAAAAATGTTAGTTTGTTAAATGCTAATATTGTTAATTGGCTTAATGATGAAATTATCATTGATGGAGAGAATACTAAAGCAGGTCAAGTATTAAAAAAGTATCAGGATTGTTTAGAGGCACCAAATTACACGGTTTTCTCGAATACAACATCCTCTGCTGAATGGAATAGTAAAATAGGAAATACCTATACAACACCTTTGGAATCACCACATAATAGTGTTCACCTAGCCGTAGGAGGGTTTGATGTTCCTAATCAAGGGGATTTTTCTCAAATTCCGGGAGCTAATGGTGATATGGGAGAAAATGATACTGCAGGATTAGATCCTATTTTTTACTTCCATCATTGCAATGTTGACAGAATGTTTTGGGTGTGGCAAAAAAAACATGGCTATACAGACTATTTGGATATCATACCAGAGTATCCGGGGACAAATACTGTAGATAGCCAAGGACCAACTCCGGGAATGGCTCCTAATTCATGGTTAACTTTAGAGAGTCCGTTAAATCCTTTTAAGAAAGAAGATGGGAAATCATTCAGCTCATTAGATTGTATTAACATTGAAAAACAATTAGGATTTACGTATAGCATTGGGTCGTTAGATTCTGTTGAGGTTGAAAAACTAAGAACGTTAAAAGCGGTTGATAATTCTAAACTTATTAAAGTGTCCAATATCAACAGAGCTCCTATTAGAGGTTCTTTTCTGATTTCAGCTTTTGCGGTTGTAGACGGAGAGAAAAAACACATAGGAACAGAAGCTGTTTTGAATAGATGGGATACAAAATATTGTGCCAACTGTCAGACACATTTAGAAGTAAAAGCTTTCTTTAAACTTCCTGTGTCAGTAGAAAATACTCTTAAGAGTTTAAAGAATACTTCTGAACAAATTCATGTAGAAATTAAAGGACGTGATGGATTGTTGTCGGGGAATGAAAATAATAAGTTGCTTAAGAGTGATGGTAAACCAGCAATAAATTTGAAAGTAGAGGTTATTTAATTCATTAAAAAAAGGTAGGTTAAAAATAGCCTACCTTTTTCTTTTCTTATAAATTATTTCTTTATTGTTGGAGGATACTGAGCTAATATCTTGCTTACAAATTCTTTAATTCTTTCCTCTTTTTTCTCTGTATTCGTAGTTAAATAACCTGTTCCTTCTCCTTGCCAAACTAACTCTTTAGTTCTGGCATCAATGATATCAATAAACAGTGTTCCTTCCGGAGTAGTAGAAACAGTAGAATAATTAGCTCCCCAATAAGGATTCCATCCCCAGCCAAAACCATAATTTTGATAAACGTCAACACGTTCTCTTTCTTTAGTAAAAATACTAATCAAAACATCGGGTTGGTCTGATTTTGAGAAACCTTTGCTACTCATTACATCATCAATAGCATATAGGATTCTTTTTTTGTCTAAATCAGAAATTTCAGCTTTATCGACACCACTTTTTAAATAGGCATACGTTTTGTATGAATCAAAATTTGCTTTTTTGTCGTAATCCGCATTGACTCTAACGGAACTACAAGAAGCTAGAGTAGCGATAAACAGAATAGTTAATACTTTAATTGTTTTCATAATTCATAACTTTTTTATTTTGGGCAAACTGCAATTGCAATCAATTGATCTACAATTACAATTATAAATTTACAAAATAGTTTCGTCAACTATATTAGGGATGGTAACTTTTAACAAAGGTTGCGTTTCCATAGCTCTTTTTATAGCAAAAACAGCACCTTCGTTTCGGGCCCAACTTCTTCTTGCAATTCCGTTGTTTACATCCCAGAAAAGCATTGATTGTAAGCGTCTTGATGCTTCTGTAGTTCCATCAAGAAGCATGCCAAATCCACCGTTGATTACTTCGCCCCAGCCAACACCACCACCATTGTGAATGGATACCCAGGTAGCTCCTCGGAAACTATCGCCAATAACGTTGTGAATTGCCATATCGGCTGTAAAACGAGAACCATCATATATATTTGAAGTTTCGCGATACGGTGAGTCAGTCCCTGAAACGTCATGATGGTCACGCCCTAAAACCACTGGTCCGATCTCGCCTTTAGCAATAGCTTGATTGAAAGCTTCTGCGATTTTGATTCGTCCTTCGGCATCGGCATATAAAATACGTGCTTGTGAACCTACTACTAATTTATTTTGTTGGGCTCCTTTAATCCATTGGATATTATCAGCCATTTGTTGCTGAATTTCTTCTGGTGAATTTTTCTTCATTTCTTCTAATACTGCGCAAGCAATATTATCTGTTTTTTGTAAATCTTCCGGATCATTTGATGTACAAACCCAACGGAATGGTCCAAATCCATAATCGAAACACATTGGTCCCATAATATCTTGAACGTATGAAGGATATTTGAATTCTCTACCTAATGTTGGATTAGGATTCATAACATCTGCACCTGCACGAGAAGCTTCCAGTAAAAAGGCATTTCCGTAGTCGAAGAAATATGTCCCTTTTGCGGTGTGTTTATTGATAGCATCGGCGTGACGACGCAAGGTTTTTTGAACTTCTGCTTTAAATTGTTCCGGATTGTTAGCCATCATTTCATTGGCAGCTTCAAACGAAATACCAACAGGATAGTAGCCACCAGCCCAAGGATTGTGTAATGAAGTCTGGTCAGAACCTAAATCGATATGAAGATTTTCTTGGTCAAATTTTTCCCAAACATCAACCACATTTCCTAGGTAAGCAATAGAAACAATTTCTTTGTTTTCTAAAGCTTTTTTAGTTCTTACAACTAATTCATCAATGTTTTCAATTACTTCATAAATCCAACCTTGTTCATGACGAATTTTAGTGATTTTCGGATTTACTTCGGCACAAACTGTAACGCAGCCTGCAATAGTTCCTGCTTTTGGTTGTGCACCACTCATTCCTCCTAAGCCGGAAGTTACAAATAAGCTTCCGCTTGGACTTCTCTTGATTTTTCTGAATCCGTTTAAAACGGTAATGGTTGTTCCGTGAACAATTCCTTGTGGACCAATATACATATAACTTCCGGCAGTCATTTGTCCGTATTGTGTAATACCGAGCGCATTGAATTTTTCCCAATCGTCCGGTTTGGAATAATTAGGAATCATCATACCATTGGTAACTACTACTCTTGGAGCCTCTTTATGCGAAGGAAATAAGCCCATAGGATGCCCGGAATACATAACCAAAGTTTGCTCATCGGTCATCTCGGCTAAGTATTTCATGGTTAGTCGATATTGTGCCCAGTTTTGGAACACAGCTCCGTTACCACCATACGTAATTAATTCGTGTGGATGTTGAGCTACAGCATAATCCAAATTGTTTTGAATCATTAACATGATTGCTTTAGCTTGTGTGCATTTTCCAGGATATTCGTTTATGTTACGCGCTTTCATTTCATAATCAGGACGAAGGCGATACATATAAATACGGCCGTATTTTTCTAATTCATCTTTAAATTCAGGAAGTAATGTAGCGTGATGGTGAGGTTCAAAATAGCGTAATGCATTTTTTAGCGCTAATTTTTTTTCTTCCTCGTTTAGTATTTCTTTACGCTTGGGTGCGTGATTGATTTGTGTTTCGTATACTTTAGGTTGTGGTAAAATAGAAGGAATGCCTTCTAAAATTTGTTCTTGAAATGTCATTTTGTTTTTGTTTTTTCTTAAGGTGTTCAGGCTTAAGCGTGTATTATTTGGTTTTGACTTGTTTTATTTTTTGATAGTTCCTGTCTTTTTATCATATCCGTAAGGACAATGGCGGCAACCGCTTTTACAACAGTATCCCCTTTTGAGGTGGTATTTTTCGGTGAAGCATTTATATCCTTCAGGAGTATAATAGAAGTCTTCACCTTCTTTTAAAGTATTTGGGTCGATTTTTGTATTCATAATTACAAATTTAGCAACTTTGCAGTTATGATTGTAATCGTATTTAGATATTTACTGCCAAAGCGGTTTAGAGGACTTACTCTTTTCCCATTTATTATTTTGGTTAATGAAAAGGATAGAGGTGATGCCGTTTTGTTAAATCATGAGAAGATTCACATCAGACAGCAGTTGGAAATGCTGGTGTTACCGTTCTTTATTTGGTATGGTATTGAATATTTAATCTTATTATTGAAATATAAAGATCGATTTTTAGCGTACAGAAATATTTCTTTTGAGCGAGAAGCTTATACTAAAGAAAAAGACCTCGACTATTTAAAGAAGAGGTCTTTCTGTAGATTCTTAATTTATATTTAGTTATTTTTTTGATTTTTTATCTGGGTTAGTAGCAGGAGTTCCCTCACTATATTTCCCATTGCCTAAAAATACTTTTCCGGCATTAGGACCTGTAGGTACAACATCTCCAGGAGCTATGTGGTCTTCTGGATTGTATTTGTAAACAACATGGTCAGCAGGCCATTGAAATATTGTTCTACCGTCATTTGGTTGATTTTTAGCTTTAGCAGCTAAAGGCTCTTTGTCTGATTTTAAGTAAGCAGGACCGGGAGCTTGAGGAAATCTACCTTCACCATAATTAGTTTTTGGCTTAAGAACTAATTGATATTGTAATTTTCCAGAGTGAGCGCCTCCGTTTAACTCTAATAACTCAACCGAATTTTTGGTTTGTGACATAATAGTTACACCATTGAAATAAGGCATTCCTACCGGAGTACAAATAACTCTTATGGGATTTTCATCATCTACTACAATAATATCTGCTAAAATTGGATCTAATTTTATTGTTGCTTTTCCATTTTTTATTTCCACTGTTCCGTAATCTTGGTACCAGTATTCAGGAGATTCAGGACATGTTAAAGTAATACGACCATGATCTTCAGTTGGGATGATTTCTGATACAGAACCCGTCCCGGTTATTTTTCGAGCTGTACTTCCGTTGGTTGTTCCTCCTACATAAGCATAAGCGTATCGTACGGTGTTGTATTGGTAACCTGCAAAAAAACCTCCGAAACTTAAGTTAGCATCTGTATAAGCAGAAGACATAGTGCCAATAGCATCTTGATTTCTTGAATTAGCAGTAGCTTGAACACCTACAGAAGTACCTGGGTTTCCAGATGTGGTTCCTCTGTTATTATATGCTCTAATAGCGGCTTGTGTTCCGCCAAGAGAACTGTTAGTAACATTTAGCTGGTGGTAAGAAGCAGGAGGATTATATGTGCCAGAACCGTTTTGGGTATAATTATAGCTGGCAATCCATACGTCAGAGTAGGCAATATTTGCAGCTACATCTGCCGCACCAGTAGATTGCGCATATACACTAGTATATCCAGAGGCAGGGTTATTTGCATATACGCCAGCACCAGATAAGGTTTGTGTTGGAGAACCTAAGGTGATGTTAGATTCATACCCTAAAATTCCTCCTACATTTGAAGAATGACCATAGATGGCATCGTCTGTACCTCCATTGACTTCAAGCTTGTATGAAGCTGGAGGAGCTGTATTTATACCAACATTACCAGTATTTCCGATTCTAACTCTATCGTTATTATTAGTTCTTAATCTTAATTCAACGTTATCTGTAGTTCCAAGAAAGTTGGTCCCGGGTGTTGTGCCTGAATTTCCTGTTAATGACCAATCGTTGTTAGATGTAGCAGTAGCCATTCTAACCCAGATAGTCCCATTCCAGTAGTAATAACCTGGAGTTACATCAGCAACTGTTGCAGTATTGTAAACAATTGTACCGGCAGGAAGCGCACCTCCTTGAGGGTTTACAACAGGGGTAGAAGTTGTAGTGTTAGCTAAAGCAATTTGTGGAGCTAAGAAACCATTTGTTGTAGAATTTACTTCTAAAGCTCCTCTTGGAGTTGTTGTTCCGACTCCGACCTGAGCTTCCATACTATAAATAGTTGATAAGCTAATGATTAGCGTGGTTAATAGTTTTTTCATAGTGTTGAGTGTTAAATTTAAGTTTTGTTAACATTTCATTAACATAAAAATCGATATGTCGTATAAAAATGCCGTTAAAAGTATAAAATAATTTTATTATCCCTATAATTTTGTGAATAAAAAGTTAAAAAAAACACTTTAAAATAATGGGTAATATGTCAAGTATTTGTAAAATAGAATGTTATTGTTTGGGTGTAAAAAACAAAGACTGCTTAAAAAGCAGTCTTTTATTACAAGTATGTTTTTAATTAGTCTAAAAAATTACTTTTTTGTTTATACTAACTCCGTTTTCAAGTTCGATTTGAAGTAGAAGAGTTGTATTGCTTTTTAGTAATGAATCAAAAACCACTTTTGAATCATTTATATCATTTTTATCTTCTATCAATCGTCCAAGTACATCAAAAACTTTTACAGACTTAATTTTAAAATTATTAGATTGTAATTTTAGTTGCTCTTGAGTAATTGTCCAGACATTGTTGTTAGCATCTGATATAGCTTCAGTGCTTAAAGTACTATTGTTGGTATTAGTGTAACGTAATACAAATCTATTATCATAAGTTCCTACGGCTGCATTAAAAGAATAAGGAGCAGCTCTTAAATCATGAATAATATTGTTTGCTAAATCCTCTAAATAAATATCTTGAGATTCTTCAAATAGTCCATCTAAGGTTCCAATAGCAATGGAATATATTCCGTCTTCAGGAATGGTAATTCCTAAAGGTACTTGATCGTTATTGTTAAAAGGTAATGATCTTCCTTGAATAGACATTTTTTCGTTTTCAATTAGAGAGAATAAGTTTAATGCTAATTTTCTATCCGTAATAGCATCATATAATCTATCTTCGCCATCGGTAGCCCCATCGACATATCCTATAAGGGTTCTTACAGAAGCATTGTTTGGAGAAACTAAGTCGAGCCAAATTCTATTTTTATTAGTAGTTGATCTAGTATTTGAAGTTCTGAAGAACTCACCATTATTATAAGAGTGATCTCTCATATTGTTATTAAAGGTTATATTTTGAGAAGAAGCTCCTGTGTCGTTCATTAAAACAAAGAACCCTTGACCGGCAGCAATATAACCATTAAATATGCCAGGTCCTGATGAAGTACCTGTGATATTATATGTTAAATAATCACCTGGGGTATAATTATAAACATAGCTATCATAGAATGGGTCTGCTATGGCAGAAGAAGGTAAAGTACCATGAGTCCATAATTTTATGAATCCAGCAATGTTTGTGTTATCGGTTAAAAAATTAATAGCATTAACTGCTGAAGGATAAGGATTTCCAACTAAATTCCAATTGTCGTCATCTTTGGTGGCTAATGTACATGTTGTACAAGTAGTATAATCAGCACCAGTATATGAGCCTCTTGATATAAGAGTGGTCAATGTACCGTTGTTTGGGGTTCCTGTAAATGTAGCTGTGAAATTTTGTAAAGAACTAGTGTAATTATTAGGTCCTCTTACAATATATCCTTTCCCTATAACCATATTTTCTGTTCCTGAAACCCAGTTTCCGAAGCCATTAAGGTTGGTAGTAATAGTAGGATTCCATTTATAGATATAGCCTAAAGTATTTGGGGAAATAGCACTAGAAGTAAAGGATGTAACGGGAGAAGACCAGTAAACGTAGTCTAATTTACGAATGTTTACGCCTCTATCCATTTGCATAGTTCCTGATCCTAGATTAGCGATATCGTTAACCTGTACCAAGCTGGCAGCATTGTCTAAAACTAAATTGCCGGTAGTATTTATGTTAACCCAGTCTGTTATAGTTACTGCATTGTTAGAGTTTACTGTTAAAGCAGCGTTGTTGAGAATGCTCATATTAAGTCCTAAACCGTTATATCCGCTACCAGAGATTATAGGGTCGTTAGATGTGTCAGGAATGACAACGCAGTCAAGAGCTGTTGGTTTCCCTGTAGGAGTCCAGTTGTTATCATTGTTCCAATCAGTACTAACAGAACCATTCCATACTTTTGACCCGTTAACGGTTACAGTTGTTTCGTCTACTTCGGTAATTGTTCTTCCATCACAAAGAGTATAAGTTATTTCCGCGGTATAAGTAGTTGTAACTGTTGGGCAAACGTTTAAGATGTCAGTTGTGCCTATCACAGGCCCAGAAACACCTGATCCTTCATGCCAAGTTAAAGAAGCGATTGAATTTCCATTGGGAACAAAACGCCATGCTTCATTAGCTGTGACCCAATCAGTGTCTAAACCATTTCTTGCTGGAGCTACCGATGCTAGGGTTCCGGTAGCGTTCTGTATTCCAACTACAGCATTATTATCGTTCCAATCATCCGGATCAATTGGCTTATTTTTAATGTATACTTCAATTACATTTGAATTTTCATATAAAACCATCATTCCGGTATAAATTTTTGAATTATCGCCAAATAAAGGAACGTTATACCAAGATGCAACTAAAGCTCTACAGCCAGAAGGTAATGTAATTAATTCCCATCCAACTTCGCCTCCAACTCCAGGGTCTATATCGTGAAATACTCCAAAAATAGCATTTTCAACCAAAGCAGTATCACCTGCAACAGGTAAATTAGCGTCAAATGACCAGCTACATGTTCCACCAGCTGTATTATTTATAGTGTCGAATGTAATAACTCCATTTGAGCCAATTAAACATTGTGTGTAAGTGTTTCCATAGAAACAAAAGTTGAATGGTAAGTTAACAGTTGGTGACCAAACATCATCTACATTAACACTTACCGGGTTTGCTAAATTGTTAAATGCAAATGGAGGATTATATGCTATAGGTTCAACTATGTAACTAGTGGTGTCTCCTAAATCTAAATAGGTAGCTTCTAAATCTACACATGTTGATGTATCAGAACAATTAAAAGGACTAGGGTCGGCACCGCTTAAGCCTAAACCGCCAGATACAACATTTGGACAACCTGTAGCAACATCACTTACTTCCATTGTTGTAAAAACTCCAATAGCAGAGGTTGCTACTTGTCCACTGTTAGTACAAGTAACTACTAATTGCCATTGAACTTCCCCGCTAGCAGGAGCTGTAGCATTATAATTGGCATAAGAGCTTGTAGCGCTTCCTGCGTTGATCCATGTAGTTCCTCCATTAATACTATATTGCCACTGATATGTTAATCCAGTAGCCAGAGAATAACCTGTTGCAGATACTGTATAACTAGCTCCAGGCCAATCTGTGTTAGGGTTGGTTGTTACTGTGCCTGCTGTAGGTGTGCCAGTACAAGGAGATAAAGTGCACGCTCCTCCATACGATACAGCAAGTGAAAAACCAGAATAGTTTGAAGAGCTATCAGAATAAAATTGAACAGTAAGTGTTTGTCCGGCCGTTCCGGTATAATTTATAGAACCTGTTCCAGAGTAAGAGGCTAATAGTGTCCCTCCTGTACCTGTACCATTATAAATTCGAATATAGTCATATCCGCTTTCAGTTGTATAACTTCCACTAATATTGATTATTCCGGCTGCGCCAGCTTGTAATACGGTATAGCCGCTAGAGCTATTAGCATAATTCCCAGAAGGCCCTCCGTTGTCATATAATAATGTGTTAGTTCCACAAGATAGAGAGTTGTTTCCGGTTGCTGGGACATTTATTGAAGATACTGAAGTAAATGTTGCAGTAGTAGAAGTTGCTGTTTGACTGCTACCAGTACAAGTGATAATTAATTGCCAAGTAACAGTTGTTCCTGCAGAGGGAGCAGTTGCAGTATAATTAGAATACGAACTGGTAGTTGTTCCTTCATTAGTCCAACTAGATCCGCCATCTGTACTGTATTGCCATTGGTAGGTTAGTCCTGAAGCATTGGTAAAACCACTTGCAGAAACAGTATAACTAGAACCCGGGGCTCCGTTTGTTGGAGAGGTTGTGGTGGTGCCTGCTGTAGGTGTGCCACTGCAAGAAGGTAAAGCTAATACAGTAAGTTTATAATCTTCAGCTTCACCATATGAAATACTAGTACAAGGATCAGGATTGTTATTGTTCCACCAGCCTCTTATTCTCATTCTATAGTCACCAGCTGCTTGTCCTCCGGGAATTGTAAAACTACCTGAATGTCCTGTGTCTGTAGAGGTAGAAGCAAAAACTTTTTCGGTTGTAGCAAATGTTCCGTCGTTGTTCCAATCTACCCAGATATTAAAGCCATGGCTTCCGCCATTGTAAGTTTCTGTAAAATTTAAAGAAGAACCAGGATATTGACTAGTAGAATGTGTTGTATAAAAATCACCATACCCAGTACCTGATAAACCGCCACTATTATTATTGATATTTGTAACACCGCCGGTAGTTGTAAAACTTGATATGTAATCGCTAGTATTTGTTGAAGATGGTGTACAATAACCAGAAGCTGCACTACCTGTTACGCATATGCTATTCAGTCTCATATTGTTGTCACCTCCGACATTTAAAACTTTGATATAATATATACCATTACTTAAAGTTTGTGTAATAGTTTCTGTTTGTGCACTATTATTAGCGGTATCGTCGTTAGCACAAGCAATTTGTGTCAATCCGGTACAAGCAGATGTAGATGAGATTAATTGTAGAAAAAGATTTCTATTATTAGATTCTGCTGTGATAGTAATATCTAAAGGTCCGCCTGTAATGGTAAAAGTATACCAGCCTTCTCTTCTAAAAGTGCCAATAGAGCAGCCTGTTGCTGTTGGTGTGTTTTGGGTTGCGTCTGTAATGTTAGCTGTTGAGCTAGTGATACATGCTCCGTTTATAGTGATAGATGTTGCTGTGTCACATGTAGTGCCTTGTGAAAATAAATTATTTGTTAAGGAGAAAAAAATAAAAAAAAGCATTAACAAAAAGTTAACTTTTTCTTTTTGAGCAAAAGATTTTCTAGTGCTATCTAGTAGCTTCTTTTTCATGGTTTTATAGTTAAAGAGGTTGATTGAATTTTTTACAAATGTATTTTTTTTTGTTTAAAATCAAACAAAATATTGTTTAATTGTTAGCAAAAAGATAATGTATTAATTGTTTTTTTTTACTAAATTTATATTTATAGTTAAATTATCTGTTTTTTTGTTTTTTTTAGATTTTGTATCTGGAATATTTTTAAGAAAAATACTATTATGTTTTTTCTTCTTGAGTTATTTTATCAATAGAAAAGATATTTTTGTCGATAATTTTATGGTTATAAAGTATTTAATTTTACATTTGTAGTTGATAAAGTATTAAAATTATGAGAAAGATTCTACTTGCTTTGGTGCTATTAACTGGATTTGGAATCCAAGCACAACTTTATGTGGGAACCGGAGGTTATGTTTATTCAAATGATCAATTCATTTATGTGACGCAATCGGTTGAATTGAATACAGGAGGGAATGTTTATTTAAGAAATCAGTCCCAGTTATTGCAAGGAACTTCAGGGTTAGGACAAAATTCGGGTTTAGGTTCTTTGTCTGTGTTTCAAGAAGGAACGAGTGATAATTTTAGATATAACTATTGGTGTTCTCCTGTAGGTGTACCTAGTTCAAGTCTTGGAAATACTAATTTTGGTATTGCTTTGTTGAATAGGCCTACGGGTTTAACAACTAGTACTGTAGCTAACGTTTTGCCTTACAATTCTTATGACGGAGTTGCGTCGACTTTGTCTATCGCACAACGTTGGATATATACTTTTACTACATCTAATGCTTATGCGCAATGGAATTATATTGGTTCAGCATCAACAATAGCTCCTGGTTTGGGTTTTACGATGAAAGGGACTTCAGGTACAGACAGTACTATTGCAGATGCAAATGATGGGATAGTAAACAATCCCGGAAGTGCTCAACGTTATGATTTTAGAGGTAAACCAAATGATGGTAATATTTCAAGTTTAGTTTCTTCAGGAAATTTGACGTTAGTAGGGAATCCTTATCCGAGTGCAATAGATTTGAATTCTTTTCTGTTGGATAATAATGCGGTAATTGATGGTACAGCATTATTCTGGGAGCAAAGCTCTACTACTCACTATGTAACAGATTATGATGGAGGTTATGGTGTTTATACTCCGGGAGTGGGGTACACTCCTGCAGCTTTTTGGAATTATAGCGGAGCGGGGGAATATGAAACAAATTTAGGAACTAATGGAACTTCAGCAGAAAGAAGATTTGCTCCGGTTGGACAAGGCTTTATGGTTAGAGGGGTAACAAATGGTTCTGTAATGATGAAAAATTCGTATAGAGTTTTTAGAAAAGAAGGATCGACTAATCAATCTCAATTTGCTAGAACAGTTTCTCCTAATCATAGTTTAGGTGGTGAGAGCGAATATTTTGAAGCAATTCCTAATGTCGCTAATATTGACTATACAACTATAAAGAAAGGGTATGTTCCGCAGTTGAAAGTAACTACAGTGTATAATAATAATGTTGTTAGTGTTTCTACTTTAGGATTCGATGAAAATGCGACAGATGGTTTTGATTATGGTTTTGATGGGCGTTCAGCTTCGGAATCTAGTCCTATTGGATTTTATTATGTTGTAGATCAAATGCCTTATGAATATATTATTGATGTAGTTGATTTTGATGTTAATAAGAGAATACCTGTAGGTTTTAGAAATAATGTGCAAACCAACTTTAAAGTAAAGGTTACAGATGCATTGTATGGATTTGATGAGAATCAAAAAGTGTATATTTATGACAAACAGACAGGGATTTATTTTGATGTAAAAGATAATTTCTTTGAGATTGATTTGCCTGCTGGAGATAATAGATCTCGTTTTGAGATTACGTTTAAAAATACAAATGAAGTTGTTTTGGCTACTAATGAGTTGGTAGCGGAAAGCTTTGAAGTATATCAAAATAATAAAGTAGCAATGTTAACTGTCTTAAATACATCTAAAAAAGAAGTTAGTTTATTGGATTTGTATGATGTAACGGGTAAGAAAGTTGTTTCTAAAGAGAATTTAGGGGAAAATGATAGAATAGAGGTTTCAACATCTGGTTTGGCAGATGGTGTTTATATCGTTAAGTTGAAAACTGCTGATGGATTAGAAGTAAGTAAGAAAGTCTCTATCATGAGATAACAAAAAATAAAAATTCTTTATAAAAGAAGTCCTTGTTTACAACGACTTCTTTTTTTGTACCTGTTTTTTTATTGTTTAAAGCAATTATGATTGAAAATGAATTAGATGTGCTCTCTAGAATAAAGAATCTAATCTTAAAAAGATAGTCATTTAGCTCAGGAATTAATAAAATATGATTTGTGTAGGTAGCATTATTTTGAATGATGATTACTCTTTAATTTTTAAAGAGGGTTTATATTGGTTTTTGAGTGAAATGGAATCTTCTTTTTTTAGGTTCTATCATTGATACAATTAAAGTAAAGCAAAAAAAAGAGGCTGTATTTACAGCTTCTTTTTATAGTATGAATATTTTTTACAATGTTTCTTTAGAAAATCACTTTCTTAGTAACGGTTGAATTATCATCCAGAATAACTTTAATTACAATTGTAGAATTCGTTTTAGTGATAGAATCAACAGTTGTTGATTTTTCGGTGTAGTTTTTATTGAAAAGTATTTTGCCTAAAACATCGTATATTACAATTTCTTTGATATTGTTAATAGAAGAATCAAATTGTAGCAGATTTCCTGATGGGTAAATTTTCACTGCGTTTTCAGAAGAAGAAAAAGTCTGATTGTTTAAAACATCATTAGAAGTATATCTTAAGTTAAATCTATTGTCAATTACTCCCGCAGCATCAACAGTAAAACTATAAGGAGTACTTCTTAAATCGTGTGTTATTCCTAAGTTTAGATCTTCTAAATAGATATTTTGGTTTGCGTCAGAAAATATTCCGTCTACAGCATTAATAGCTATAGTGTAAATACCTGTCTGATCTGCTTTTAAACCAATAGGAACGATGTCGCTTTGATCGAAAGTTCTTCCCTGTATAGAAAGTCTTTGATTGTTGCATAATGAATATATTTCAAAATTTGTTTTAACACCTAAAGCCATGGCATCATATAATCTGTCAATAGAATTTGTGGCTTCTAAATCATATCCGATTAGAGC
>NZ_JBSEFI010000019.1:0-83199 GCF_053570605.1 Flavobacterium sp. U410 | reverse complement strand
TAGCCATTGCACATTAAAAATTATAGTATAAAAACTTCAATTTCCTGATTTTTATGATTGTATATCGACTTTCTTGGCTGAATAATTAACCTTTTTACCGAACACTCTTTACAAATTTTCCAATATTCTTAATTGGGTTTTCGTTTAGAAATTTGATAAAAGCACTGCCGATAATCGCTCCTTTCTGGTACGTTGTGGCTTGTATAAACGTAACCTGATCTTTAACCCCAAACCCAACAATTTGTGGATTTTTCAGTTTTAAGTCGGCGATGCGTTTAAAATAAGCAAATTGTTCCGTTGCAAAACCACTTTGACTTCCTGTTACAGCCGCCGAACTTACCATATAAATAAAGCTATCAGAAATAGCATCAACCTGTTGAATACGTTCGTTACTGGTTTGTGGTGTGATCAAAAAGATGTTGTACAAACCATAACGCTCAAATAAAGCTTTGTATTCTGCCTCATAAATAGCTAAAGGTAAGTCGGGGATAATTAAACCATCGATGCCAATTTCAGCACATTTTTGACAAAATTTTTCCATACCAAATTGCATCATTGGGTTAAAATAACCCATAATCAACAACGGAATTTCTACGCTTTTGCGAATGTCTTTCAATTGTTCAAATAACAATTGAGTTGTCATTCCATTTTCTATAGCAATTGTCGAACTTTCTTGAATGGTTGGTCCATCGGCTAATGGATCACTAAAAGGTAAGCCAATTTCAATCATATCAACACCATTTTTTTCCAATTCTTTGATGATGGTTACGGTATCGTTTAATTGCGGATAACCAGCTGTAAAATAAATAGAAAGCAGTTTTTTATCTTGTTGTAAGGCTTGATATATTCGATTCATTTTTTGTTCATCTTTAATTTTGAAATAGAATTTTTACTAATTTGTTTGAACTAGTTCTAATTACTATTCACTCAGTTTAAAATAATTGATATAGGTATTCAAATCTTTATCGCCACGACCAGAAAGATTAACCACTACAACATCGTTTGGTTTAAAAGTTCGTTTAGCCAAAGCAGCTAACGCATGTGCCGATTCAATAGCGGGAATAATGCCTTCCGTTTTACATAAATTGAGTCCGGCTTGCATGGCTTCATTATCAGTTATGGCTTCAAAATCAGCTCGTTTTACATTGTGTAAATGCGCGTGTAACGGTCCAACTCCAGGGTAATCTAATCCGGCAGAAATAGAGTAGGGTTCCGTAATTTGTCCGTCTTCGGTTTGCATCAACAGCGTTTTGCTTCCGTGGATAATTCCAATTTTTCCCAAAACTGAAGTGGCTGCACTTTCACCCGAGTCTACGCCATGACCTGCCGCTTCCACAGCAATGAGTTTTACATTTTCTTCGTCTAAAAATTCGAAAAAAGCACCGGCTGCATTACTTCCGCCACCTACGCAAGCAATGACGTAATCTGGATTTTCTTTGTTTTCTAAAGCCAATAATTGCGATTTAATTTCCTTAGAAATAATGCTTTGGAAACGCGCCACCATATCCGGATAAGGATGAGGTCCAACCACCGAACCGATGATGTAAAAAGTATCCGTTGGATTATTAATCCAATCGCGAATAGCTTCGTTGGTGGCATCTTTTAATGTTTTAGAACCCGATGTTGCCGGACGAACTTCGGCGCCCAACATTTTCATTCGCGCAACATTTGGTGCTTGGCGTTCAATGTCAATTTCGCCCATATACACAATACATTCTAATCCCATTAAAGCACAAACAGTCGCTGTTGCCACGCCATGTTGACCGGCTCCGGTTTCGGCAATAATTCTTTTTTTGCCTAATCTTTTTGCCATCAAAATTTGCCCGATGGTATTGTTGATTTTATGCGCTCCGGTGTGACACAAATCTTCTCTTTTTAAGTAAATTTTGGTATTGTATTGCTCCGATAAGCGCTTTGCAAAATAGAGCGGAGTAGGACGGCCTACGTAGTGTTCCAGCAAATTCTGAAACTCTTCTTGAAAAGAAGCTTCGTTCATGATTTGCAAATATTTTTGACGCAATTCTTCTACATTCGGATAGAGCATTTCGGGGATAAAAGCGCCACCAAATTGTCCGTAAAATCCATCTTCATTAACGTTATATTTCATTTTAAAAGGTATTTATTTGTTGTTGAAATTGTTTTAGTTGTGCTGTATTTTTAATTCCGGGTGCTGTTTCAAACCTACTATTGATGTCTAGTGCGAAACAATGTTGAGCAGCTTTGGTTTTTAAAAACGCTTCAAGTTGGTTCATTTGTTCCAATCCGATGCCGCCACTTAAAAAATACGGTTTGTCATAAGGATATTGTTCCAGTAAGTTCCAATCGAAAGTAACGCCGTTACCACCGGGATTTTTACCTTTGGTATCCAATAAAAAGTAATCCGCTACATCCAAATATTTCTTCATAATTTTAAAATCGAAATTTTCATCTACCGAAAAAGCTTTGATGATTTTGATGTTCAATTTTTTCAATTTTTTACAAAATTCAGGTTTTTCTTTTCCGTGTAATTGCACATAATCTAATTGTTTCTTTTTTGCCGTAAGGAACACTTCCATTAGCCCCGGATTCACAAAAACACCTACTTTTTGAATGGTTTCAGGAATATTAGGTAACATTTTCAAGTCGCAAAACCGTTGGGAAGGTTTCCAAAAGATAAATCCTAAAAAATCAGGCGACAAAGCCGCAACTTCCTGAATATTTTCAGGATCTTTCATACCGCATATTTTCAGTTTAGGTTGCATGGTATTGGTTTTAAAAGAAAATTTATTGGATTAATTCTTGGATAAAAGCTTGTGCTTTGGCTCCCGGATCATCAGTTTTCATGAAATGTTCTCCCATTAAAAATCCTTGGTAACCAAATTGTTGCAATTCTTTAACGGCTTCCACAGAACTGATTCCGCTTTCGGAAACTTTGACAAATTCGTCAGGAATGTGAACCGAAAGTTTTTTACTGTAATCCAAACTGACTTCGAAGGTTTTTAAATTTCGGTTGTTTACGCCAATCATGTTCAAACTTGGCATAATCGATTTTTCCAATTCTTCCAAATTGTGAACTTCTAGCAATACTTCTAAACCTAAACTTTGAGCAAATTCTGATAAATATTTGATTTCTGTTCGGGTTAAAACTGCTGCTATCAGTAAAACAACATCGGCTCCGTTGGCTTTGGCTTCCAATAATTGGTATTCATCTATGATAAATTCTTTTCGTAAAACCGGAATGGACACACTCGCTTTTGCCAATAAAACGTCTTCTAACGAACCACCGAAATATTTGCCATCGGTTAATACTGAAATTCCGCAAACACCTGCATTTTGGTATCCCAAAACCACATCTTCTACATTGTGATTGAAGTTGATAACACTTTTTGAAGGCGAACGTCTTTTGTGTTCTGCAATAATTCCGGTAGAACTAAACGCAAGTATTTTGCGCAACGAATGCGTACGCGAATTGAAAAGATCAGTCGCTTCCAATTGGGCAACGGAAACCACTTTTTTCTTTAAAGCTACTTCACGCTTTTTATCGGCTATTATTTTATCTAATATATTCATTGATTTCCTTTTTTTGTCACATCGAGCGGAGTCGAGATGTTTTTGTTATCAATTTTACTGGAACTGACAATTATTTACTTAATTCAATTAGTTTATTGAGTTTTTCAAAAGCTCGTTTGCTGTTCAAACTTTTCTGAGCCATAGCCAAAGCTTCTTCATAACTGTTTTGTTGAACGGTTTGAATAGCAATAGCCGCATTGGCACAAACGACATCATTTTGCGCTTGTGTTCCATTACCCGAAATGATTTGGTAAAAGATTTGCGCCGCTTCATCGGTTGTGCTTCCACCTTTAATATCAGGTAATTGCGTAACTGATAGTTTGAAATCTTGTGGTTGGATAATTTGTTCCGAATGATTGGTAATGATCTTCACTTCATCGAAAAGGGAAATTTCGTCAAAACCACTCAATCCGTGTAAAATGCTGTATTGTGTATCGGTGTTTTGATACAAATAAGCATACATTCGAGCCAATTCTAAACTAAAAACGCCTACCATTTGATGTTTGGGAAATGACGGATTCACCATTGGTCCCAAAATATTGAAAAAGGTTTTTACACCCAATTCTTTACGAATAGGAGCCACCATTTTCATAGCCGGATGAAAAAGGGGAGCATGCAAAATGGCAACATTGGTTTCTTCGATTGCTTTTTTTAGAAAGTCGGTATTATTAGTGAATTTCACACCCATTTTCTCCATCACATTACTAGAACCTGAAATCGAGGAAACACCGTAATTTCCGTGCTTTGCAACTTTTATTCCGGCACCGGCAACGATAAACGAAGCTAAAGTTGAGATGTTAAAAGTGTCTTTTCCGTCGCCACCCGTTCCGCACAAATCAATGGTATCGTATTCGGAAAAATCAACCGGAATACAAAGTTCTAATAAGGCTTCGCGAAATCCGGCTAGTTCTTCTACCGTAATGCTACGCATCATGTACACTGTTAAAAAAGCAGCAATTTGACTTAAATTGTATTCGCCTTGCGAAATGTTAACCAAAACATTTTTCGCTTCTTCTTGACTTAATATTTCGTGATTGATTAATCTATTGAGTATTGTTTTCATTTTTTTGGAATTAAGAATTAGTAAATCAGTTTGCTTTTTTAATTCTTAAGCCAATTTTCTAAAATCTTTTTACCGTTAGGTGTTAAAACACTTTCCGGATGGTATTGCACGCCTCTTACTTTGTATTGTGCATGTTTCAGTGACATAATTTGATTGTTTTCATCAACAGAAGTAACGATTAGATCTGTGGGTAAATTGTCATTAGAAAGTACCCAGGAATGGTAACGACCTACTTCAAATTCGTTAGGTAAATCATTGAAAATAAAATCGTTTTCTGTTTGTTTTACTGTTGTTGCAACACCGTGATATACTTTGTTTAAATTGGTTAATTTCCCTCCGAAAATTTCGCCAATGGCTTGTAAACCTAAACAAACGCCGAAAATATCTTTGGTAGGTGCATATTTTTGAATGACTTGCTTTAGCAATCCGGCTTCATCGGGAATTCCCGGACCAGGAGAAAGCAATATTTTTTCGAATGGTTTGAGTTCGTCTAGTTCAAATTCGTCGTTGCGAAAAACAGTTACTTCGGCTCCTAAATCTTCTAAATAGTGAACCAAATTGTATGTAAAACTGTCGTAATTATCGATAACTGCTATTTTCATGTGATGTAATTTCTAAAATTAAATGGTTTCGGCAAGGTCCAACGCTTTTTGTAAAGCGTTTAGTTTGTTGTACACTTCTTGAGTTTCGTTTTCTTCGGATGAACTTTCTACAATTCCGGCTCCCGCCTGAAAATGAAGCGTGTGATTTTTACTTAAAAACGTTCGAATCATAATGGCGTGATTAAAATTTCCCTCAAAATCCATGACACCAATGGCGCCTCCGTAGAAACTTCTGTTAGTGGTTTCAATGCTTTCGATTAACTGCATGGCTTTTACTTTTGGCGCTCCGGTTAACGTTCCGGCTGGAAACGTTTTGGCAACCAAATCTAAGAAATGGCTTTTATCTTTTAGTTTTCCGGAAACTTTGGAAACCAAGTGAATAACGTGTGAAAAGAACTGAATTTCTTTGTATTTTTCTACGACAACTTCGCTACAACTTCTGCTTAAATCGTTACGAGCTAAATCGACCAGCATAACATGTTCGCTGTTTTCTTTGACATCAACTGCTAATTTTCGAGCCAATTCAGCATCTTGTTCGTCGTTTCCGGTGCGTTTGAATGTTCCGGCGATAGGATGAATTTCGGCTTGTGAATTATGGATAACTAATTGTGCTTCGGGTGATGAGCCGAACAATTTAAAGCTTCCGTAATCGAAATAGAATAGGTAAGGAGAAGGGTTGATGCTTCGCAAAGCGCGATAAACATTAAACTCATCGCCTTTGAAGTTTTGCGAAAATCTTCGGGATAAAACCAATTGAAATACGTCGCCTCGCATGCAGTGTTTCTTAGCCAAACGAACATAATTTTTATAAGCGTCATCCGTTAAATTTGACGTGTAATGACCTTCTTTTTTGAAACTGAATGATGCAAAATTTTTAGCTTGTAGCAATTGTTGAATTTCGTTGATGTTATTGTTTTGGTCTAAACTGTGGCAAAAAATATAAGCTTCATTTTTATGATGATTGATGGCAATGATATTTTGGTACACCGAATAGAACATTTCCGGAATTTGGTTTTCTGTCGATTTTTCACGGATATTCACTTTCTCAAAATATTGAACGGCATCATACGCCATGTAACCAAAAAGCCCTTGAGTAATAAATTTAAAGGATGATTTTCCGGTTTGAAAAGTTTTAGAAAATTGATCTAATTCGGTAAGAACTTGATCTTTATTGGTAATTGTATTCGTAACAGAACTTTTATCGGGAAAAGTTGTGATAATTTGTTGGTTTTCTACTTTAAAAGTCGCAATCGGATTGAAACAGATGTATGAAAAACTGTTTTCATTGGCACGATAATCAGAACTTTCCAATAAAATGCTATTGGCAAATTTGTCGCGTATTTTCAAATAAATGCTTACCGGCGTAATGGTGTCGGCAAGAATTTGTTTGTAGAAAGTATGTAATTTGAAGGTTTTCATTTGATGTTCTTTAAAATTGAGCAATAAAAAAAGGCTTGTCGTGATTGACAAGCCTTTTATGAGTATTTTGTTTTTAAATTATACTAATAGAGGTTTCGCTCACGACGTTTGACGTAAGTTATACCACCACCAAGTATTGTTTAAAATGTTGTTCATGTTCTTAAATGTTGAAACAAATGTAAAAAATATTTTTTTAGAATTCCAAATTTAGATTAAAAAAATTATTCGGCTAAGAAATTGGTAAGTGGTTGAATAAACTTTTCAAAAGATTCAATGTGAAGTAAATGTCCAATATTTTCAATCTCAACCAATTTAGAGTTTGGAATTTTTTGTTGTGTTTTTTTACCTAGTTCATAGTATAATCCCATGGTTTTTTGAATGTTTTCCGGAGCTAAATTTTTACCTAAAGCTGTGCGGTCACGTGTTCCTATGATCAATAAGGTTGGAACTTTGAGATTTGGAAATTCGTAGACTACAGGTTGCGTCATAATCATGTCATAGGTTAAAGCAGCATTCCAAGCGATAATGGGATAATCTTTATGTAAAGTCCAGCCGGCTAAAATATTAACCCACTGATCGTATTCCGGTTTCCATTTGTTGTCATAATAGAATTTTAGTTGGTAGTTTTTAATGGATTCATAATTGCTTTTTAATTCTTTTTCATACCACCAATCAATAGGTTGATAAGGTACAACTACTTTGTAATCTTCTAATCCAATGGGGTTTTCTAAGATTAATTTTTCAGTTGTTTCCGGATACATCAGTGCAAATCGAGTGGCTAGCATGCCACCCATAGAATGTCCCAGAACAGCTGTTTTGGTAATGTTTAATTCGTCTAAAATCGCTTTTGTGTTTTGTGCCAATTGATGAAAGGAATATTGAAAATGTTTCGGTTTGGTAGATTTTCCGAAACCAATTTGGTCCGGAGCTATTACTCGATACCCTTTGGTAGTTAGAGCTTCAATCGTGGTTTTCCAATAGGCTCCGTTAAAGTTTTTACCGTGTAGCAAAAGTACATTTTTACCGTTGAAATTTTTAGGCTTTACATCCATATATGCCATTTGAAGCGTTTGGTTTTGAACTTTTAGTTCCAAAAAATGAACAGGATATGGATATTTATAGTTGCTTAAGTTTTGATTGAGTGCAATAGGTTTGTCTTGTGCTGCGGCTAAAAAGGTAATTAATAGAATGACTAAAAGGTTTAGTTTTTTCATGTTTTTTGATTTTATCTGTATGAGCCTTAAAATTATATATAAACAAAAAAAGTCCAAGTATTACTCGGACTTTTCTCTTTTTCATAGCAAAGTTTATTTTGATTAGAAGCTTAAAGTAACGTCTAATTCAAATTCGTCATAGATAGTTCTATCTCCTAAATCAGAAAAGAATGAACCTGAACCATATTTAATACCAAATTTAGTTCTGTCGATGATTAATTTTCCTGAAGCGGAGTTATTGTTAACAGTTAAGTCAAAGTTTATATCTTGAGTAATTCCTTTGATTGTTAACTCACCATAAACAGTATAAACATTGTTCCCTTTATCAGCAATTTTTTTGAATACTAAGGTTGAAGTAGGGAATTTTTCAACACCGAAAAAATCTTCAGCTTTTAAGTGACCGTCTAATTTAGCTTTCATATCACCTTGTAAATCTGTAGTGCTAATTGAAGTCATGTCAACTGTAAAGTTACCACCTACTAATTTTTTACCTTTTAAAACTACAGCACCATCTTTTAATTTGATAGTTCCTTCGTGTTGACCTGTAACTTTTTTACCTACCCAGTGTAATTTACTTTTTTCGACATTTACTTTTTTAGTAGTTTGAGCTGTTGCAGTGAATGTTACAAATGCAACTAAAACTAACGCAATTGATTTTAAATTTGCTTTCATGTTTTTTAATGAAGTTAATTTGACTTTTATATAATGGATTAAATAGTTTCGAATAATGTTTCAAGTGGTTTTCTCACTTTTTTATAGTGTTGTGTACTATCTTCCTCGTGACGATACCCGATTGTTGCTACCAAAGAAGCATTCAATCCTCTTTCTGTTAAACCTAAAATTTTGTTATATTCGGCAGGAACAAAACCTTCCATTGGAGTTACGTCTATTTTAAGTTCAGCAGCAGCAGCTAAAAGATTTCCTAAAGCAATATATGTTTGTTTGGCAGCCCAAGTATTTTTTACGTCTGCCGGTAATCCTGCAACATTAGCATTCATTACGTCTTGATATCCTTTTAAAGCTTCTGTATGTATTCCGCGTGTTTCTGCAATATGATCGACAAATTTTGCGATATAAGGTTCGTCAACGTTAGTATGATTCACAAAAACAAATAGGTGAGAAGCATCAACAATTTGTGATTGCCCCCATGATGCTGGTTGCAATTGTTTTCTGATTTCCGGATTTTCAATGATTAAAACTTTATAAGGTTGTAAACCATAAGAAGAAGCGCTCAATTGGATAGCTTCTTTTAAAACTGCTAAGTCTGCATCTGATACTTTTTTAGTAGCATCAAATTTTTTTGTGGCATAACGCCAATTCTGATTATTGTTAAATGTACTCATTGTATTTAAATAGTTCTAAATTTTTCTAATAAATTGTTTAAATCTTCTAATTCTTCTTGCGACAAATTTTGTGCAAAGCATTTTTCATGGGAAATAACTAAAGGATCTAATTCTTCTAAAAGTGCTAATCCTTTTTCAGTAATTTCAATTTCCATTTTCCTTCTGTTTTCGGGACAAACTTCGCGAGTAACCAATTCTTTCAACAACAATTTGTCGACCAATCGTGTAGTGTTACTGGTTTTTGCAATCATACGTTCTTGAATCACACACATGTTTGCAGGTTTCCCTTTTTGACCTCGCAGAATTCTTAAAACATTAAATTGCTCTGTTGATAATTCAAATGGCTTTAAGACTTCATTAAACTTATCCGAAATAACATTCTGAGTGTACAAAATATTTAGTAGTGCACGCTTTTCTAATGTTAAATTTGAGTTTGATTTTATGATTTCCTCTATCTTCATTTGTAATTACAAAATTTGTATGTACAAATGTAGTGTATTTTTTAATAGTTGTATATACAAATGTGTTAATTTTTTATTAAAAAATTTCTAATCGGTTTTAGCTTGGATAACTTTAGAAAAAAATAAGAAATGAAGAGATTATTATTTGTATTTTTAGTATCTGTCCAATTTTTATCTGCTCAGGATTTAAAACCGCTTAAGACGTATTCAAATGAAAATAGAGAAGTAGCTTCTTTTGATTATGAACATTTGGAACCGCTATTTGAACAAAATGATGGTGCTACTTATGTAATTAATTTTTGGGCAACATGGTGTTTGCCTTGTGTTAAAGAACTGCCTCATTTTGAAAAACTGAATGAAACGTATAAAAATAAAAATGTAAAAGTAATCTTGGTGAGTTTAGATTTTCCTAAAAAGATAGAATCTCAGCTGCTTCCTTTTTTGGAACGAAAAAAAATACAGTCTGCCGTTTATGTATTGGATGATCCGGATGCTAATAGTTGGATCGAGAAAGTAAATAAAGATTGGTCAGGAGCCATTCCGGCAACAGTCATATATAAAGGTAAAAACAAAAAGTTTTTTGAACAATCGTTCACTTATGAAGAATTAGAAAAAGAACTCTTATTAATACTAAACAACTAAAATTATGAAAACAATCAAATTTGTACTTACTGCATTGGTATTGGTTATAACCTTTGCTTTTACCGAAAAACCAGTTGAAGGTTATAAAGTAGGCGATGCTGCAACCGATTTTAAACTAAAAAATATAGACGGTAAAATGGTGTCGCTGAAAGATTATAAAGATGCCAAAGGCTACATTGTAATCTTTACATGTAATCATTGTCCGTTTGCCAAAGCGTATGAAGATAGAATTATTGCTTTAGACAAAAAATACAAAAAATTAGGCTATCCGGTTATTGCTATCAATCCAAACAATCCGGAAGTACAACCTGATGATAGTTTTGATTTAATGAAAGTTAGAGCCAAAGAAAAAGGATTTACTTTTCCTTATTTATTTGATGAAGGTCAAAAGGTATATCCACAATACGGAGCTACTAAAACACCTCATGTATTTGTATTGCAAAAAACAGCTAAAGGAAATATCGTAAAGTATATAGGAGCAATTGATGACAATCATAGTGATGAAGAAGCTGTTAAAGTAAAATATGTTGAAAATGCTGTTGATGCTTTATTAAAAGGAAAAGAAATAGAAGTAAATTCAACAAAAGCTATTGGTTGTTCTATTAAATCCTAGTATTTTTGTCAAAAAACAGAAATGAACTTAACACAAAACGACTGGTGGAACCAATATCTTCAAGATCCTAACGGAGTTATTCTTGATGTTAGAACAGAAGATGAAAATGCAGCTTCAAGAATTCCTGAATCTATTAATATTGATTTTTATAAAGGTCAGGGCTTTGTTTATTTAGTAGACGAATTGGATAAAAGCAAAAACTATTATGTGTATTGTTTAGCCGGAGGAAGAAGTGCTCAAGCTTGTAATATTATGACACAATTAGGCTTTGAAAAAGTGTATAATCTTTTAGGAGGAATTTCAGAATGGGAAGGTCCGGTTGAACCTTAATAAGATTAAAATAAAACAAAATAAAAAGGAACTCTAAAAAATTATGGAGTTCCTTTTTCTGTTTAAAAATATAAACAACTTTATGAAAGTCTTTTTAATTTCAATTTGTCTTTAATAGCGATTTTTTTTCCAATTAACTCAATCCAGCCATTTTTATTAAATTCGGATAATAATCGAATACAACTCTCAGTTGCAGTACCAATCATTCCCGCCAATTCTTCTCTGGATAGCTGAATTTTTAATGTTTTATCGGTATTAATACCAAAAGTTTCTTCTAAATAAATTAATGTGTCAGCAAGTCTCTCTTTTACTGTTTTTTGAGCCATGTTCACCATCAAATCATCAGCATCACGCAAGTCACCACAGATAGTTTTCATAACATTCATGGAGAAATCATTATTTTGATTAAAGAATCCCATGATTTCTTTACCAGGTACAAAGCATACTTGCATATCTTCAAGAGCTACAGCACTTAAGTTAGCCGGTTCTTGACTTATCATAGAACGTTGCCCTAATAATTCTCCCGGTTTAACCAATTTGACAATTTGGTCTTTACCATTAGAACTTAATTTGGTTAATTTACAAACCCCATCTTTAATACAAAAAACACCATTTACAGATTCTCCTTCTTCAAAAAGAGGTTCTCCTTTTTTTATAGTATAAGTAGTTTTACAGTTAGCCATTTTTAAAAGCTCATCTTTATTAAGCGCTTTAATGGAACTAAACTCTCTTACAATACATTGCTCGCATTTACTCATAGGAAATTTTTTATTGGGAGTCACTTACAAATATACAAAAAAAAAGATGACAAAAATCATATTTTCTTTACGTCATATTTTTCACCTTTGTATAAGGTAAAAAAGAGCAAATTTATATGGAATCAAAAACTTGTTTCCATTGTGGTAATGCGGTAGAAAAGAAAGACGAAGTTATTTTTGATGACAAAAGTTTTTGCTGTACCGGTTGTAAAACGGTATATGAAATTTTTAGTCAAAATGATTTAACTTGTTATTATGATTTTCAATCGGCACCAGGGGCAACCCCGCAAGATATCAATGGAAAATATGACTTTTTAGACAATGACGTTATTGTTGAAAAATTATTGGAATTCAATGAAGCTACAACCAGTATTATTTCACTTTACATTCCGCATATACACTGTAGTTCGTGTATTTGGATTTTGGAAAATTTACAAAGGCTTCAAAAGGGGATTATAGCCTCACAAGTAAACTTCCCGGAAAAGAAAGTTCGTATCTCATTCAATTCGCAAGAAACAAATCTTAAAGATATTGTTTATTTATTAAGTTCCATTGGTTACGAACCTTATATCAGCTTAGAAAATTATGAAAGTGGTAAAAAGGAAATTGATCGCAGTTTGATTTATAAAGTCGGAGTTGCTTTCTTCTGCTTTGGAAATATCATGCTGTTGTCTTTTCCCGAATATTTTGAAGTTCAGGAATTTTGGATCAATCAATACCGTTCTTTCTTTAGATGGCTGATTTTCGCATTATCACTACCAGCGTTTCTTTATTCGGCAACCGATTATTATAAATCAGCTTATAAGACTATTAGAGCAGGAATTTTAAATATTGATATTCCTATTGCATTAGGTATTATTGTCATGTTTGTACGAAGTACAATTGATATTATAATGGGGTATGGGCAAGGTTTTTTTGATAGTTTGACTGGATTGATTTTCTTTATGCTTTTAGGGAAACTATTTCAGCAAAAAACCTATAGTTTTCTTTCGTTTGAACGCGATTATAAATCTTATTTTCCTATAGCGGTGACGCGAATTTCTAAAGAAGGAAAAGAAGAAGCAGTTCAAGTGTATGATATTGAAAAAGGAGATCGTTTATTGATTAGAAATCAAGAGCTTATTCCGGTTGATGGAATTTTAATTTCTGAAAAAGCATCCATTGATTACAGTTTTGTTACCGGTGAAGAAATCCCGATCGAAAAACAGTCGGGAGATAAACTTTTTGCCGGCGGAAAACAATTAGGGAAAAGTGTAGAAATGGAAGTGTTATTTTCGGTTTCCCAAAGTTATTTGACACAGTTGTGGAGCAATGATGTCTTTCAAAAGAAATTTGAACAAAAACACAAAACGATTACCGATAAAGTAAGCCAATATTTTACACCTATATTATTATTGATTGCTTTTACATCATTAATCATTTGGTTGTTTATTGATACTTACCAAGCTTTTAACGTATTCACAGCTGTTTTAATCGTGGCTTGTCCTTGTGCTATTGCGTTGTCGGCTCCATTTACATTAGGCAATGTGCTTCGTATCATGGGACGCCAAAAAATGTATTTGAAAAATGCGACAGTCATTGAACAAATGGCTCAAATCGATACCATTGTTTTTGATAAAACCGGAACCATTACGACTAATAAAAAGACAGCCATTCAGTTTTTTGGAGACGATTTATCAGAACACGAAATACTGTTGTTGAAAAACGCATTACGAGGTTCAAATCACCCGTTGAGTAGAAGGCTGTATGAATATTTGCCTGAAGTAGAAAGACTGATTCCTACTTCTTTTGAGGAAATAACCGGTAAGGGCGTTTTAGCATTATTTGGAGAAGAAACAGTTCAATTTGGTTCTGCAAAATATTTAGAAGTAGAAGAGAATTCTGATTTTCAAAAGACAAAAGTTAATGTAAAAATTAACGGAGTTTACAAAGGATTTTATATATTTAACAATCAATATCGTGAAGGTTTGACTGATTTATTTCGAAAATTAGCTAAAAATTACGAATTGAAAGTGCTTTCCGGTGATAATGATGGCGAAAAAGAAACGCTATTAACCTTACTGCCTAATAATACTGAATTGATATTCAATCAAAAGCCGGAAGAAAAATTAAAGTTCATAGAAGATCTGCAAAAGCAAGGTAAAAGTGTCATGATGATTGGTGACGGTTTAAATGATGCCGGTGCTTTAGCACAAAGTAATGTAGGTATAGCGATTTCTGAAAATGTAAATGTATTTTCTCCGGCTTGTGACGGAATCATGGATGCTAGTCAATTTTCAAATTTAGATTATCATCTACGCTATTCTAAAAATGCCATGAAAACAATTTATATGAGTTTTGGGTTGTCTCTTTTATACAATGCTGTTGGATTAAGTTTTGCAATTGCCGGGAAGTTATCTCCTTTATTTGCAGCTGTTATAATGCCTTTGAGTTCTATTACGGTAGTCAGCTTTGTAACAATTATGACAAACTTTTACGCTAGAAGGAAATAATTTTAGCAAAAAATTAAGATATGACAAAAATCATGTTTTAGTTACGAGGCGCAAACTAACTTTGTTAACGTTAAATAATAATAGGTATGAGTGTTATTTATTTATTAATTACAGTGAGTATCGTTGTCGCTGTAACCTTTTTGCTCGCTTTTATACGAGCGGTAAAAACAGGTCAATATGATGATGATTACACACCATCAGTCAGAATGCTTTTTGACGATGAAATCAAGAAAAATCCTAACAAATTAATTCAATCACAAAAAGAGAAACAAAAATCAATCTAATTATGGAAATGCAACAATTTTATTACGACAACAAAATTGTAAGAAACTTCCTTTACGCAGCGATTGCTTTCGGTGTCGTGGGGATGCTTGTCGGGCTTATAGTAGCTTTCTTTTATTTGTTTCCTAACATGACCGACGGTATTCCATGGTTAAGTTACGGAAGATTAAGACCACTACATACAAATGCAGTAATTTTTGCCTTTGTAGGTAATGGTGTGTTTGCAGGAGCTTATTACTCGTTGCAACGTTTATTAAAAACCAGAATGTATAGTGACTTTTTAAGTCAATTAAACTTTTGGGGATGGCAATTGATTATTCTAGCAGCAGCTATTACATTGCCTTTAGGTATTACATCTTCAAAAGAATATGCTGAATTAGAGTGGCCTATTGATATTGCAATTGCAGTTGTTTGGGTTGCTTTCGGAATCAATATGATTGGAACAATCATTAAGAGAAGAGAACGTCATATCTATGTAGCTATTTGGTTCTATATTGCAACTTTCATTGCAGTAGCTTTATTACATATTTTCAATAACTTAGAAATTCCGGTTTCTTGGACTTCTATGAAAAGTTACTCAGTGTATGCTGGTGTTCAAGATGCTTTGGTTCAATGGTGGTATGGTCACAACGCAGTAGCGTTCTTCTTAACAACACCTATTTTAGGGTTGATGTACTACTTTGTTCCAAAAGCGGCAAATCGTCCGGTATATTCTTATAGATTGTCAATTATCCATTTCTGGTCATTGATCTTCATTTACATCTGGGCTGGTCCTCACCACTTATTATATTCTGCTTTACCGGATTGGGCTCAAAACTTAGGAGTTGTATTCTCTGTAATGTTGATTGCGCCATCTTGGGGTGGTATGATTAATGGGTTATTAACATTAAGAGGTGTTTGGGATAAAGTAAGAGTTGATCCTGTACTTAAATTCATGGTAGTTGCTATTACAGGTTACGGAATGTCAACTTTTGAAGGACCAATGCTTTCTCTGAAAAACGTAAATGCTATTGCTCACTTTACTGATTGGATCGTAGCGCACGTACACGTTGGTACTTTAGCATGGAACGGTTTCATGATGTTTGGTATGACCTACTGGATGTTACCAAGAATGGCTAAAACAAACTTGTACTCTCAAAAATTAGCAAACTTCCACTTCTGGATCGGTACTTTAGGTATCATTTTATATGTGTTACCAATGTATGTTGCCGGGTTTACTCAAGCTTCAATGTGGAAACAATTTAATCCTGATGGATCATTGGTTTACGGTAACTTCTTAGAAACTGTTACGCAAATCATCCCTATGCACGCTATGAGAGCGGTAGGTGGAACATTATATTTCATTGGTATCTTAACTTTGGTTTACAATGTATTCAGAACAGTTAAACAAGGTTCTCCAATTGAAGATGAATTAGCAGAAGCTCCTGCATTAGCTAAAATTTCTCCTTACCAATTAAAAGGTGAAACTTGGCACTCTTGGTTAGAAAGAAAACCGGTTCAATTTACAATTTATACAACTATTGCTGTAGCTATCGGAGGTATTGTTCAAATCGTACCGATGTTAGTAGTAAAATCAAATATTCCAACTATTGCGAGTGTAAAACCATATACTCCGCTTGAGCTAGAAGGTAGAGATTTATATATCCGTGAAGGGTGTAACAACTGCCACTCTCAATTGGTTCGTCCGTTCCGTTCAGAAGTAAAACGTTATGGTGATTATTCAAAATCAGGTGAATATGTATATGATCATCCATTCTTATGGGGTTCTAAACGTACAGGTCCGGATTTACATAGAGTAGGAGGAAAATATAATGACAACTGGCATTTTAACCACATGTATGATCCACAAAGTACATCGCCAAACTCAATTATGCCAGCTTACAAATGGATGTTTGATAACAAAGCAATGGATCGTTCTTTGATTGAGAAAAAAATGGAAGTAATGCAAACTTTAGGTGTTCCTTATACCGCTGAAGATGTTGCAAATGCTAGAAAAAGTATGGATGAACAAGCTTCTCAAATTGAGAAAAATCTTCATGCAGATCCCGACTTTGTAAAAGCTTATGAAGAAAGTAAGAAAAATGCAATTGCTAGGGGAGAGAAATTTGTTCCAATGAAAGATAGAGAAATTGTAGCTTTAATTTCTTACTTACAACGTTTGGGAACTGATATTAAAGTGAAAAATCCAACAGAATAAATTTTAGAGTTATGTTAAAATTTGTCAAACACAATTTAGAAACTATCGTTGGTGTAGAAGTATATCCTATCATTTCGTTGACTATCTTCTTTATCGTTTTTGTGGCCTTTTTTATCTGGGCTATGACCTATAGTAAAGAAAAAATCAACGAGTTAAGCGAATTACCACTTAAAGAAGATTAATAATTAAAATATTTAATATGAAAAAATTAATTCCGGCATATATAAGAGTTCCTTTGATCTTCGCTATTGTTATGGGAGCTTTGGAATACTTTATAGACTCAGGAGATAAGCCAGCATTTATCAAATATCCGATGGTAGCATTATTTTTAGGAGTATTTTTATTCTTATTAATTGCTATAGAAATAGTTATTGATGCAGTAGATAAAGTTACTTACAGCTTATTAACTGATGAGCAAAGAAAGAAACTAGAAGAAGCTCAATCTGTTTCATTTTCAGATAGCAAGCTAATGAAAATGCTTACTCGTTCTAAAGATATTGAACATGAGCAAGATGTTTTATTAGATCATGATTATGATGGTATTAAAGAATTAGATAATGTATTACCTCCATGGTGGGTAGGATTGTTTTATGTTTGTATCGCGTTTGCTATCATATATTTAGTTCGTTTCGAAGTAATTGGTGATTACAACCAAGCGGAAGAATTTATTGCAGAAATGGAGCAAAAAGATAAAGAAGTTCAAGAATACTTAAAAACAGCTCCAGATTTGATGAATAAAGACAAAGTAACATTATTAACTGATGCTACTGCTTTAGCTGAAGGGAAAAAGATTTTTGAATCAAACTGTGTGGCTTGTCACCGTCCGGATGCTGGTGGAGCAATTGGTCCTAACTTAACTGATAAATATTGGATTTTAGGCGGAGGAATCAAAAATGTATTCAACACAATTACTGAAGGTGGTCGTTCCGGTAAAGGTATGGTGGCTTGGAAAGAAAGCTTAAAACCAACAGAAATTCAAAAAGTAGCAAGTTATGTTCTTTCTTTACAAGGCTCAAATCCTAAGGATCCTAAACCGGCCGAAGGAGATGAATGGGTAGAAGAAGGTGCTGCACCTGCTACTGAAGCAACTGAAACTCCTGCAGATTCTACTGCTGCTGCACCTGTAGCTGTTGAAGAAGAAGCTAAAACTGAATAAAAAACTTTAAAAAAGGATTTGGGTTTTCCCAAATCCTTTTTAAAACCAAATTGAAACATGTCTAACAATAATTTACCAGACGAAAGCTTTAGAGATAGTATAGGAACTATCGATAAAGAAGGTAAAAGAAATTATATTTTTCCTAAAAAACCATCCGGTAAATTTTACGATAAAAGAAAACTTTTAAGTTATTTTTTATTAGCCTTTTTATTTGCCGCTCCTTTTATAAAAATCAATGGGAATCAGTTTTTGATGTTCAATGTATTGGAACGAAGATTCAATATTTTCGGTTTTCCATTTTGGCCACAAGATTTTCACTTGTTTGTCATGTCAATGATTATCGGAGTAGTAGGGTTAACTCTATTTACCGTAGCCTTTGGGCGTATTTTTTGTGGTTGGTTTTGTCCGCAAACCATTTTTATGGAAATGGTATTCCGAAGAATTGAATTTTGGATTGATGGCGATCGTGGAGCTCAAATACGATTAGCAAAACAAGATTGGAATGCAGAAAAGATAAGAAAGAGAACACTAAAAGGGTTTATTTTCTTTGTTATTTCTTTTTTGATCGCTAACGTTTTCTTAGCGTATTTAGTGGGAAGCGACGAATTATTCAAAATGATTACTGAAGGACCGGCAAAAAATCTAAGTACTTTAGTTGCCTTACTAGTTTTCACAGGCGTATTTTATTTTGTATTCGCTTGGTTTAGAGAACAAGTATGTATCATTGCCTGCCCTTATGGTCGTTTGCAAGGAGTTCTATTAGATGATAAATCTATTATTGTTGCCTATGATCACGTTAGAGGAGAAGGAGAGAACGGAAGAAAAAAATGGCGTAATGGAGAAGATCGTCAAGCTTTAGGTCATGGCGATTGTATCGATTGTAACCAATGTGTTGTAGTTTGTCCTACAGGCATAGATATTCGTAACGGAACTCAGCTAGAGTGTGTAAACTGTACCGCTTGTATTGACGAATGTGATACTATTATGGAGAAAGTAGGTTTGCCTAAAGGATTGATCCGATATGCAAGTGAAGCCGAAATCATGAACAAAGAGAAGTTCACACTAACCACTCGAATGAAAGGATATATTGCTGTATTAACCATTTTAATAGGTTTGTTGATCGGTTTATTATTCCTTAGAGGAGAAGTGGAAGCAACAGTATTGCGTTTGCCAGGCCAGTTGTATGAACATAAAGGAGATAATATCAGTAATGTATTTACCTATAAAATAGTAAATAAGACTGTAAAAGAATTGGATAGTGTTCATTTCAAAGTTGTAAATCCAAAAGGAGAAATCAAAATGGTAGGAAATGAATATTTCAAAGTACCTAAAGAAGGTTTAGCTCAAGGAACATTATTCATTGAAATTAATCCGGCATTCTTAACAGGAGATAAAACTAAGGTAAAAATAGAAGTATATAGTGGTAATGAATTAATAGATCATACCACAACAAATTTCTTAGGACCAAGAAGTTTTTAAAAGAAGACTGGCCAAATGTATTGTTTTAGCGTAGATTTGGCTGGTTTTTAGTAACAAAAAATATTAGCATTATTATGAAAATCAATTGGGGAACTGGCATAGTTATAGCTTTCGGCTTATTTATGACTTTTATATTATCATTTGTTTTTAGAGTTCAATCTAATCCTAAATATGACAATGAATTGGTAACAAAAGATTACTATAAACAAGAGGCTACAGTTCAAAGTGATATCGATAAACAAAAAAATGCAAATGCATTAGAGCACAAAGTAACCATTATAAAAACAACAGAGGGTGTTTTAGTTACTTTTCCGGAAGAGTTTAGTTTGCAAGATATAAATGGGAAAGTGTCCCTATACAGACCGTCTGACCAAAAATTAGATTTTGAAATTCCAATTTCACTTTCTAGTCCACATTTGCTCATACCTAAAAGTCGTTTGGCAGGCGGTCTATGGGACATTACTGTTGATTGGAAATACCAATCAAAAGACTATCTTAACAAAGAAACTATTTATTTCTAAAAGAAACTATTTTAAATAGTAAAAAATAAAAGCTATGCTTTACACAGCACTCATATTAGGATTAATCAGTAGCTTACATTGTGTAGGTATGTGCGGTCCTATTGCTATGATGCTACCTGTGGATAGAAGTAATCAAGCGACAAAAACCATTCAAATTTTATTGTATCATTTAGGTCGAATTACAGCTTATGGTTCTTTAGGATTAGTTTTTGGTGTTTTGGGAAAAGGATTTTATCTAGCCGGATTACAACAGCAACTTTCCATAGCGGTAGGAATTCTAATGATTGTTGTTGCGGTTGTACCTGAAAAGCAATTTGCCAAATACAATTTTTCAAAACCGATTTATAAGATAATTTCAAACGTTAAATCTTCTTTAGGAAACCAATTCAAAAAGAAAACTATGGGGTCTATTTACACTATTGGTTTACTTAATGGTTTTTTACCTTGCGGAATGGTTTATGTAGCTTTGTTCGGAGCTTTAGCCATGAACCGTTTTGATTTAAGTGTTTTGTATATGATTTTATATGGTGTGGGAACTATTCCTTTGATGAGTTTAGTGGTTTATATCTCTAACTTTTTGACTTTTTCCTTTCGAAGTAAGTTGCAAAAGGTGATTCCTGTAATTGCGGTTTGTGTTGGAATTCTATTTATTATGAGAGGTTTAGGTTTAAATATACCTTACGTTTCACCCGGAAATGTTAGTTTATTTGTGCAAAGCGAAGCAAATTGTCACTAGCTTTAAGATAAAAATATAAAAAAGAGGTTGCTTTATTTTAAAAGTAATTTATATTCAAATCTGCTATAATATAATGAGACTAGTTCAGATTGATTATAAAACTTTTTTGAAGCACCTCTTTTTTAATATATATGAAATTCCCCTATTTACCGTCTTTATCAACTTTAATTTTTTCATCTCTGTTAGCTAGTTCCCAAGCTAAAGCAAATGCTAATTGCGCTCTTTTAGCTAAAGCATCGTATTCGATTTTATCAGGGGTGTCAGTAGGCATGTGATAATCAGCATGAATTCCGTTAAAAAAGAAAATAGCAGGAACACCCTTCTTTGCAAAATTGTAATGATCTGAACGATAGTAAATTCTTTCCGGATCATTTCGATCATTATATTTGTAATCTAAATCCATGTGAGTGTATTTTGCATTCATAGCTTCATTGATTTCGTGTAATTCAGAACTCAAACGATCAGATCCTATTACATAAATATAATTATTTGTATTTGGATGTAGTGTGTCTCGGCGACCTATCATATCTATATTAATGTCAGCAACTGTATTTTCCATAGGATATAATGGATTTTCTGAATAATATCTAGAACCATGGAGACCGTGTTCTTCACCTGTAACATGAAGAAATAAAATAGAGCGCTTAGGACTAAAACCATCCTTTTCGGCAAGTTTAAAAGCTTCTGCAATTTCCAAAAGAGCAACAGTTCCTGAACCATCATCATCAGCACCATTATAAATTTCACCGTTTTTTGTTCCCACATGATCATAATGAGCAGAAATGACAACAATTTCTTCAGGCTTTTCATTCCCTTTTATAAAAGCCCATATATTTTCAGAATCATTTAATTTAGGAGAGAAACCTCTGGCCATAAATTTAGAAGGGACTTTTTGATACCAATCTTCAGCTGCCGGAGGAAATTTTATTTTATTCGCTTCATATTGAGAAATCAAATATTCTCCTGCTTTTTTTTGTCCTTCTGTACCAGTATCACGTCCTTGCATTTCATCAGAAGAAACTATATATAAGTGTTCTTTTAACTCTTGAGGAGTTATAGATTGTAAATAAGTATTTAAATCTGCCTTTTTTTGAGATTTGGAAGCCGAACACCCCGCTAAAAGAACCCCTATAAATAAATAAGTTAGATTTTTTTTGTACATGTTATTCCTTTTTTAAAGTTAAAAGTAAATATATAAAACTGTTTCGGTTTTTTATAAAATAAAGGAAATTAGTATTATTTTATGTTCATATTACCAAATCAGAGAAACATTTAGTGACAGTGGTAGATACTCAAGGTTGTATATTCTTATAAAAATTAGTGATGGTAATAGATTATCCAAAGTATTTTACCTTTAATGATTATGGAATTAATAATACCTGTAATATTGGTTTAGTTTACAATATGAAGAAAATGGAATAGTTAAAGAATTTAAAACTCATTTTTCTTTAAAACGATAATTTTTTGTTATGTTTGAAGAGCACCTTAGATTTTTAAGGTGTTTTTTATACAAATTCAAAAATAATGAAATTTGGAAAAGTTGAATATCCGGAATTAATAGATTTTAGTTTACCAGAAGATAATTTAAATACAAATAGGATTTTAAATAAGCATAAGATCGATGATAACATTGAAGTTTTTGTAGGATGTGCTAAATGGAATAAAAATGATCTGAAAGGATTTTATCCCAAAGGGACAAAAGATGAATTAACGTATTATGCGACTCAATTTAATGCAATAGAATTGAACGCAACTTTTTATAAAATGCCAGATTGGAAACAAGTTAATATATGGAAAAACAAGACGTCTAAAGATTTTAAATTTTTTCCAAAGTTGCCTAATACCATAACTCATTATAAAAGATTATCAGATGTGCAAGAATATATAATTGATTTTTGTGATGCAGTAAGCAATTTCGAAGATAAATTAGGAATGACTTTTATGCAGTTGCATGAAAACTTTAGTTATAAAGAATATGATAAATTAAAACGGGTACTTGAAAATTTCCCAGAGAATATTCCTTTAGCTGTAGAGGTTCGTAGCCAAGATTGGTTTTTAAATTCTAAAATTAATCAAGAATATTCTCTATTATTAGAAGAGTTGGGATTAGCTAATATTATCGTTGATACAGCAGGTAGAAGAGATATGTTGCATATGAGGTTAACTACTCCGGTAGCTTTTGTACGTTTCGTTGGAGCTAATCATAAAGCGGATTATGAGAGATTGGACGATTGGGTAAAGCGAATAAAAAAATGGAAAGCAGAAGGATTACAAAGTTTGTATTTTTTTGTACATCAGAACATAGAAGTAGAATCACCTCTGCTCGCAAAATATTTCATTGAAAATCTGAATAAAGAATTAGGAATAAGAATAAAGATTCCTAATAAATCAAATCAGGAAACCCTTCGGTTGTTTGACTAAATTTATAACCATTTAATATTACATCCTAAGCTAGGTTTTTGGTACTCATCAATTTTTCGATTGTAGAGAATAGAATCAATGGCTCCTCGTAAATCACTTCCGCTAACAGGTATGCCATTTCCGGGACGGGAATCATCCAATTGACCTCTATAAATTAATTTATCTTGACTATCAAATAAATAAAAATCTGGAGTACAAGCAGCATCATAAGCCTTTGCTATTTCTTGTGTTTTATCATATAAATAAGGAAAATCTATTTTGTTTTCCAAAGCAAAATCAGCCATTTTATCGGGAGAGTCTTGCGGATAATTAGAGACGTCATTGCTCGAAATAGCAACTACACCAATCCCTTGAACACGATAATCATTCGCAATCATTACGATTTCATCAATTACATGTAAAACATAAGGACAATGATTACAGATAAACATGACCAAAGTACCTTTAGTGCCTTTAATAGATTCATAAGTGAAAAAATCATTAAAATTGGTAGCCGGTAAGTTAAAATCAGGAGCCTTTGTTCCAAGAGGAATCATATTAGAGGGTGTTCGAGCCATATTGTTTGTTTAAATTATATACTTAAAAAATTTATTATATTCTCTTTTTATTATACGCTATAAGTTTTAAATTAGTTACACCAAAAACAAAAATAAATAAAGCAAGTATGAGAACATTACAAGATTGGTTTAATGAATATAGCGTAAGTCATCAGAACAAGACAAATAAAGCTATTCATTATATTTGCGTACCGGCAATTTTTTTTTCTATTGTAGGTTTATTAATGAGTATTCCCAATGGGATACTAAATTTTTTACCTTCATTTTTTGCTAATTGGGCTTTTATAGCATTATGTCTAATATCTATTTTTTATTTTCGTTTATCTGCAAAAATGGGCATACAAATCGTATTATTTTCACTAGGTTGTTTATTATTGAATTATTATATAGGACAACAAGTAAGTTTATGGAAATTTTCGTTACTCATTTTCGGATTAGCTTGGATAGGTCAGTTCTATGGACATAAAGTAGAAGGGAAGAAACCTTCATTTTTTAAAAATTTACAATTTTTATTAATAGGCCCGGCATGGGTTATACATTCAATTTTTAATGGAAAATAATACAATTTCTTGGAGCGATTTTGAAAAAGTAGACATTAGAGTAGGAACCATTATTGAGATAAATGATTTTCCGGAAGCTAGAAATCCGGCATATCAATTGGTTATTGATTTCGGTGAAGAAATAGGGATCAAAAAATCATCGGCTCAAATTACAGTTTTATATAAAAAAGAAGATCTGTTAGGAAAACAGATCATAAGTGTAGTAAATTTTCCGAAGAAGCAGATAGGAAAGTTTATGAGCGAATGTCTGGTTTTAGGATTAGTCGGAGACCATAAAGAAATCACACTTCTATCTCCGGATTTTAAAGTCAAAAATGGTCAGCGGTTAGCATAAAAAAAGCCAAACTTAAGTTTGGCTTTTTTTATATATAATTTGATTCAATTAAATATCATCAAAATCTACATTAGTGAAACTTTTTGCAGAAGCAGTTTCTTCATTCTCTTCAGATGCAAACCCTTCTCTTTTGAAATCTTTTTGGTGTCTTTCAGAAATTACTTCTTCTCCTTTTTTAGAAATTACAAAAGAAGTCATTTCATCAAGAATTTCTCTGAAAGCAGCAAAATCTTCTTTATATAAATATATTTTGTGTTTTTTGAAGTGGTAAGAACCGTCATCTTCAGTAAACTTTTTGCTTTCAGTAATAGTGATGTAATAATCGTCTGCCTTAGTAGCTCTCACATCAAAAAAATATGTTCTTCTACCAGCTCTTAATACTTTAGAAAAGATATCTTCTTGTTCTAACATTTCATTGTCTCTCATATTCCAATCTATCAATTAAATGGTTTTAAGTTTCCCAAAAGTCTAAAAAAAAAATGTATTAAACAATAGTTTACAGTATTTCTTTTTCGGCAAGTTGCTTAAAATACAAGTCTCGATAATAGCCTTCGATTGCTATTAATTGATTATGTGTGCCTTGCTGAATGATTTTACCTTCGTCCAAAATAATAATTTGCGAAGCATTCTTAGCAGAAGAAACCCTATGACTGACAATTAAGGTTGTGATATCTTTAGAAAAAGAACTCAAGTTATTTAAGATAGCTTCTTCTGTTTCAGTATCTACGGCACTTAAACAATCGTCTAACAATAGGATAGGGGATTCTTTAATAAGAGCACGAGCTATAGAAACTCTTTGTTTTTGTCCGCCCGATAAGGTAATTCCTCGTTCACCTAAAACCGTTTGATAACCATTTTTGAAACTAACAATGTTTTCATGAACGGCGGCTAACTTTGCAGCATGGATCACTTCTTCTTCAGAAGCATTTTCATTACCAAATTTGATATTATTTTCAATGCTATCAGAAAATAGAAAAGCATCTTGAGGTACAACACTAACCGCATTTCGTAAATCATCCAAATTAATCAAATCTATTACAGTATTGTCAATTTCAATTTTACCTATTCTTATATCATAAAGACGACTGATCAATGATAAAATTGTAGATTTTCCAGAACCTGTTTTACCTAAAATAGCTAAAGTTTCTCCGGGGTTCACTTCAAAACTCACATTAGATAAAGCTTTTATTCCTGTATCAGGATATTCAAAACTTACATTTTTAAAATTGATTTGACCTTTAATATCAAAATGTTCATTGGTCTTATTAGTAATTTCAGGTTGAGTATTCAAAAATTCATTAATTCTTTTCTGAGATGCTTCGGCTTCTTGTACTAATGACGAAACCCAGCCCAAAGAAGCCACAGGCCAAGTCAACATATTAATGTATAAAATAAATTGAGCAATTATACCGATGTTCTCAATGGAGCCATTGATATACATCATCCCTCCGACATAAACCACAACGAGGTTACTCAATCCAATTAAAAGAATCATTAAAGGTCCGAATAAGGAATTGACTTTGGCTAAATCCATCGATTTTTTTCTACTGTCTTCTGTTAGATCAGTAAACTCGGTTTCTTTTTGTTTTTCTATAGCATAAGCTTTTATAACTCTAATCCCGGAGAACATTTCCTGAGTAAAAGAAGATAGGGTAGAAAGGTTTGCCTGAAAAATACCACTTCTTTTATTGATTTCTGAACTGATCTTAAAGATGCCATAAGAAAGTAAAGGAAGAGGAAGTAAAGAATAATAAGTAAGTTCAGGAGAAATATTATACATATAGACGATAACCATAGTAAATCGAACTAATGTATTAAGCGAATACATTACGGCAGGGCCAACATACATTCTCACTTTACTGACATCTTCACTAATTCTGTTCATCAAGTCACCCGTACGGTTTTGTTTGTAAAAAGACTGACTCAAAATTTGATAATGATTGTAAATTTCATTTTTGAGGTCAAATTCTACATAACGCGACATAACGATTAGGGTTTGTCTCATTAAAAAAGTAAAAAATCCCGAAATTAGTGTAGTAACTAAAATTAAAATTATATTTTTGAGTAATAAATTTTGAGCTTGATTAATACTGATTTCGTGATTATTACGCGTATATTCTTCTATTGACGTTATAGAGTCACCAACCAGTTCTGGTGTGAATAACGAAAAAATTTGAGCCACAAAAGTAATAACAATTCCAAGTAGGAACCGATATTTATATTTGATAAAAAATTTATTTAAATAATGTAGTTCTTTCATCTATTGAATAAAAAAAGCGATTTATTTTAGTTAAATTGGTTTAAATGTTGTTTTTTATGAAAATTATCTTTTCGTTTTAAAATTAACTTTTTATTGCTGATTTATTAAAAAAAAGGTAAATTTTTGAATCGTTTCAAATTTTTACGTAATATTGCTTCTAATTATTGAAAAATTTTCAACACAATTCAAATGATAGCAGACGTATTAAATTCAAAAGATCTTCAAAAAGTTGACCCGGTTTTCGGGCAAATTTCTTTCGATGGTCACGAACAAGTTGTTTTTTGCCATGACAAAGATACAGGTTTAAAAGCAATTATTGGTATTCATAACACAGTTTTAGGACCTGCCTTAGGAGGAACAAGAATGTGGAAGTATGCTAACGAATGGGAAGCTTTAAATGATGTATTGCGTTTATCTCGTGGTATGACATTTAAAAATTCTATTTCAGGATTAAATTTAGGTGGTGGTAAAGCCGTGATTATCGGTGATGCTAAAACTGAAAAAACACCTGAATTGATGCGTAAATTTGGGGAGTATGTTGACTCTTTATCCGGAAGATATATTACTGCAGAAGACGTGGGTATGGAAACCAAAGATATGGACACTGTACGCGAAGTAACAAAACACGTAGCAGGTATTTCAGTAGAGAAAGGCGGTTCTGGGAATCCGTCACCTATTACTGCGTATGGCGTTTTTATGGGATTAAAAGCAGCGGCTAAATATCAGTTTGGTTCAGATAACTTAGAAGGTAAAAAAGTATTAGTACAAGGTATTGGTCACGTAGGTGAAGTTTTGGTACAACATTTAACTGAAAACGGTGCAATTGTTACCATTACAGATATTAATGAAGACAGATTACATCAGGTAGGAGCAAAATATGGTGCCAAAATTTATACAGGCTCAGATTTATATACTGCTGATGTAGATATTTATGCTCCATGTGCTTTAGGTGCTACCGTTAATGATGAAACAATCAGTAAATTAAAAGCAAAAGTAATTGCAGGAGCGGCAAACAACCAATTAGCAAATGAAGTGATTCATGGAAAAGTTTTAAAAGAAAAAGGTATTCTTTATGCTCCTGATTTCTTAATTAACGCAGGTGGAGTGATTAATGTTTATTCAGAATTGGCTAATTTAACAAAAGCACAAGTGTTAGAAAAAACAGAGAACATTTATAACACTTCATTAGAAATTTTTGATTTCGCTGAAAAAAATAACATTACTACGCATCAAGCAGCATTGTCAATTGCTCAAAAGCGTATTGATGACAGAAAAAAAGAATTAGAGACAAAATAAATTCTAAATAATATTGTATTTTTGCAAAGCGAAAGATGAACTTCTTTCGCTTTCTTAATTTTTAAAAGTTCTTAACCAGTTATGTTAAACAGAAGACATATCCGTATTAAAGTGATGCAAACTATTTATGCAATGCATCAACACCAATCTGATGTTCTTGATAAAGAAGAAAAATTCCTTTATCAAAGTATCGAAAACATGCAAGATCTATACTTGTTGTTGCTTTCAGCTCTTGTGGAAATCAGAGAAAAAGAGGAAGAATATCTTGATGTGGCTTCCAAAAAACATTTAGCAACTAAAGAAGAACGAAATCCCAACCGTAAATTTATTTCAAATATTGTTTTAAAACAGTTAGCTGAAAATGAAGCATTGCAAGATGCTTTGGATAATAGAAGTATTAAAAACTGGAAAAACAATGACGATTTGATTTTGCATTTGATTGAAGAAATCAAAGCAAGCGATTTGTATGCTTCTTATATGAGTAAGCCTGTTGGTTCATTTGAAGAAGAAAAACATTTTGTAGCCGATTTGTTTAGCCAGATTATTGCGCCTAACGAGCGTTTGTATGATTATTTAGAAGATTACAAATTAACATGGTTAGATGATTTACCGGTAGTGAATACTTTTATTCTAAAACAGATCAAAGGTTTAAAGAACGAAGAAGATTCCATTCGTTTATCTAAATTATACAAAGATGAAGACGACAAAGAATTCGTTAGAAACTTATTTAGAAAAACGGTTTTAAACGAAATTGAGTTTTCTAAAGAATATATCGATAAAACACCGAACTGGGATGTAGATCGTATTGCAGAAATGGATACGATTATACTAAAATTAGCTATTTGCGAATTGTTAAAATTTCCATCAATACCCGTAAAAGTAACAATTAACGAATATTTAGAAATTGCGAAAGAGTATTCTACACCTAAAAGTAGTATTTTTATCAACGGAATCTTAGATAACTTAGTAAAAGACTTCCAAAAAGATAACCGTTTACAAAAAGCGGGTAGAGGACTATTATAAACTAAAAATAAAATTACAATGAAAAAAGTATTTTATGTAGCGGTGATAGCTATTGCATTGTCTGCAGTTTCATGTAAAGATACTGCTGAAGCTAAAATTACCGAACAAGACATGGCAGCTGTTGAAGCTGAGAAAGCTTTAATCGGTAAATTGCCGAAAGTGAGTTTCGACAAAACAGAACATGATTTCGGAACAATTACAGCAGGAGATGTAGTAGAAACAGAATTTGTAGTAACTAATACAGGAGAATCAGATTTAATCATTTCTGATGCAAAAGCGTCTTGTGGTTGTACCGTTCCTGATTATCCCAAACAACCCGTTAAACCGGGAGAATCTGCACCTATTAAAGTTTCTTTTAATTCAGCAGGAAAATCCGGAATGCAAAATAAAACAGTTACGTTAACTACTAATACAGAAAACGGACAAGAGACTTTTGCGATCAAAGCTAATGTAAATCCAAAAAACTAAATAATTATGAGTCCAATGGTAATAGGCCAGTTGCTATTAATGATAGCAATTTTCTATTTTTTATTAATTCGTCCGCAACAACAAAGAGCTAAAAAAGAAAAAGCTTTTGAAAGCGAACTAAAAGTTGGAGATCGAATTATCACAAAAGCAGGAATTCATGGAAAAATTGCAGAATTAAGTGACACTACTATGGTAATAGAAACTATGGCAGGCAAAATTAAAATGGAAAAATCAGCGTTGTCAATGGAAATGACAGCTAAACTGAATGAGAAGAAATAAAAAAAATCCCAAACTTTAGTTTGGGATTTTTTTATTATTTAACTTCAAGTAATTCTACTTCAAAAATCAAATCAGCATTTGGAGGAATAACGCCACCGGCGCCTCTTTCGCCATATGCTAGATTAGAAGGAATGTAAAATTTGTATTTAGCACCTTGTTTCATCAGTTGTACACCTTCGGTCCAACCTGGAATAACTCTTTTTAAAGGAAATTCAACAGGCTCACCTCTTTGTACGCTGCTATCAAAAACTTTCCCGTCTAAAAGCATTCCTGTATAATGAACTTTAACAGTACTTTCTACTGTAGGTTGTATGCCTGTTCCTTCTGATAAAACAATATATTTTAAACCACTGTCTGTAGTTGTTCCAGCCTCAAATTCTTTTAAAACTTTTTCTTTTGCCTCAGCTAATCTTTTGGCTGCTTCTTCAGCTTCTTTTTTTCTTTTTTCTTCTTTTATTTTAGCAAAGTTTTTACGATTTTCATCATTTAAGGCAGCAATTCTTTTGTCTTCAGCTTCCTTGTTTTCCATGTAAGCTTTAAAAACTTTTTCAGCTTTAAATTTTTTAGCATCTTTACCGTTTCTAATAATTGTTATCTTTTCGATTACATCGTCCTGAGCAATTTTGTCAACGACATCCTGACCTTCTACAACGTGACCAAAAACAGTGTGTTTTCCATCTAGCCATGCAGTTTCTTTGTGTGTAATGAAGAATTGACTTCCATTAGTACCGGCTCCAGCATTTGCCATAGATAAAATTCCCGGACCTTCATGCATTAAATCGGTAACTTCGTCTGTAAATTTATAACCTGGACCACCTGAACCGGTTCCATCAGGATCGCCACCTTGAATCATAAAATTAGCAATGACACGGTGAAATTTTAATCCGTCATAAAAAGGTTTCTTCTTTAAATTCTCAGCAACAAAACTATTTTTACCTTCTGCTAAACTAACAAAGTTGGCTACAGTAATTGGTGTTTTCTGATATTCTAAAGCAAGAAGAATAGTTCCTTTATTGGTTTTAATTTCTGCAAAAAGGCCGTCTTCTTTTTTATGTTGAGCGTTGATCACAGCAGCAAATAATACAAGAGCTGCTGTAAATTGTTTAAACATTTTCATTTTTTATTGGTTTGGTAAAGATTCAAATAATTCAATTTCAAAAACAATATCAGTATTTGGCGGAATAACATCTCCGGCTCCTTGAGCTCCATAACCTAATCTTGCAGGAATGTAAAAAGTTCCTTTATCACCAAAAGAAAGTAAATCTAGTGCTTCAATAAATCCCGGGATTAAACCTTGTTTGGTTCCGTAGTTAAAGGGGAATGGTTTGTAAGCTTGAGCAGCAGCTTTTCTAGCGTCTAACTTGCCAAATTTTTCAGCAATAGCTTCAACACTTGTGTCGAATAATTCTCCATTAGTTAAATAGCCTGCATACTGTACAAAAACTTCTTGTCCGTTAGCTGGCTTTTTACCATTGCCTTTTTCAATAGAATATACTAAACCGGAAGCTGTTTTAGTACCATTCATTGTTATAGCATTAATTTTTATTACTTGTTCTTTTTTAGCTACTTCTAAAGCTTCGGCTGCTTTCTTTTGGTTCTCAGCTTCAACACTATAATAATCTTTAAAGATTTTTACAGCATCAAATTTTTTAGCCTCGTTCCCTTTAGCAATAATAGTTACTTTTTTGATGACATCATCTTGAACAATAGCATTAACAATATCTTGTCCTTCAACAACATGACCAAAAACAGTGTGCATATTATCTAGCCAAGGGGTTTCTTTATGAGTAATGAAGAATTGACTACCATTGGTTCCCGGACCTGCATTTGCCATAGATAAAATTCCTGCTTTATCATGTTTAAGATCAGGATGAAATTCATCTTTAAATTTATATCCCGGATCTCCTGATCCATCACCGAGAGGATCACCACCTTGAATCATAAAATCGGCAATGACACGGTGGAATTTTAATCCATCATAGAAAGGTTTTCCTTTGTATTGTGATTCTACGAAAGGATTTTTTCCCTCAGCTAATGCTACAAAATTAGCAACGGTAATAGGCGTTTTTTCAAATTCTAACTGAACGATAATATCTCCTTTTGAGGTTTCAATATCGGCATATAAACCATCTCCTAAATCTTTGTATTTATCGCTACAAGAAAAGAAAGAAATAGATGCAATTAGTGCTAATAAAACTTTTTTTACGTTTTTCATTTATTAAGGTTTGAATTAATGAACGGAGTCTTTTCGTATGTCGTTAAGAGTAACAATACAAATTAAAGGTTGATTAGAAGAAATTTTATTATCATCTCCATGATAGCCATATCCCATATAAGACGGAAATATGAAAGTAACTTGTTCGCCTTTTTTCATTAGTTTAATACCATCGCGAAGTCCCATCATGATATTTTCTTTATCAACGTAGTATTTTTGAGATTTCAATTCTTCTTTAGAATAGATCACAGCATTATTTAAATCGCGAACTTCATAATCAAAAAAAGCGATGTCCCCTCTTATAGGAGAAGCAGTGATTTCTTCAGCTTTTAAGTCATATTTGTACCAATATCCTTTAGAAGAAGCTAAATATTCTTTTAAAGTATCATTTTTGATAATTTCAGCAATCAATTTTTCTTCATCGGCTACCAACTTTTTATTTCGCTCAATAGATTCTTTGATAAAAGTTCCATTGGTATGCGAAAGCGGTTTACGAGCTTGCTGCTGCGAACAAGCGGTTACTAATAAGCCTAAAGCTAGTATTCTCAGTACAATTTTCATATTAAGCGTTTTCTTTTGCTAAAATAGCAATAAATTGGTTTACGGTTTCTTCCAAACTGGAAAAAGATTTTCCACCGGCAGCATTAATGTGTCCGCCGCCATTAAAATGATTACGTGCAAATTGATTAACATCAAAATTTTCTTGTGATCGGAATGATATTTTGACGATACCCTCATCTTTATTTTCAATAAAAATGGCAGTTACGTGAATTCCTTTGATGGTCAATCCGTAATTTACAATGCCTTCGGTGTCACCTTTTTGGTAGTTAAAACTATCCAATTCTTCCTGACTTAAAGTGATGTATGATGCATTGTATTCCGGTAAAACTTTAAGGTTTTGTAAGGCTCTGCCTAAAAGTTGTAAACGGTTATAAGTGGAGTTATCATATAATAAATTGTAAACTTCTGAATTATTTACGCCTCTTTCAATAAGTTCAGCTACACAACGATGGGTTTCGGGAGTCGTTTTTGGAAATCTAAATCCGCCCGAATCCGTTAAAATACCGGTGTAAATGCAAGTTGCCACTTCTTTATTGATCAAATGATTGTAACCCAAAGCATTGATAAAATCATAGATCATTTGGCACGTAGAACCATAGCTAGTATCAGAAAATAAGAATTTTGCGTAACTATGAGGCAACTCGTGGTGATCTATTAAAATCATAGGAGCATTTAAGTTTTCCATAAAAGCGCCCATGAAGTCACCGGTTCTGTGCAAAGCATTAAAATCTAGTGTAAAAACGTAATCTGATTTTTTTAGAATTTCAGAAGCTTTGTCTGTTTCTTTTTCAAAGATGACTACATTTTGAGTATTGGGTAACCAAGCTAAGAAATCAGGATAATCATTCGGTGAAATATAAGTAACCTCATGTTGCAATTGTTCTAAGAAATGTAGCAAGCCAAGAGAGGAACCCATAGCATCACCATCAGGATTTCTATGAGAAACAATACTGATTTTTTTAGGTTGAGAAAGTATTTCTTGTAATTGAGAAATTTCTAAAGGTGTAAACATAAAATTATCTTTTTAAAGCAAAATGTCCTTTAATCGTTCTGCCATTAGTGAGTTTTGCAGTAAACCAATAGTCAGAAGCAGGAAGTTGATATCCATTAGATGTACCGTCCCAGCCTAATCCTTCAGGAGCAATTTGTTTAATTAGTTTTCCAAATCTATCAAAGATATAAATTTTGCTAGTTTGCAGTCCTCGTTTATCCATATTTTTAATATTCCAATAGTCATTATAACCATCGCCATTAGGAGTAAAATACTTAGGATAATTTAGTATGTAGAATGTATCGACAGCTATTCCGCAACCATTTTTATCTTGAACATAAACAGTATATTCTCCTTCTTCTAAGTGTTCGAAAGTAGAGATGTCTTGGTAGTGAATTCCGTCTAGTGAATATTCATAATTGCCAGTTCCGGTTACTAATATCGTAGCAGTATTATTAGAAGCAAAATCATTGATTTCAATATTGGTTATGGTTGCTATTTCGGAGCCTACAACGTAGAAAGTTTTAATTTTAGTGCAGTTTTGGCTGTTTGTAATTTGAACGGTGTAAGTTCCGGCAGTACTAACAGTTATAGAAGAAGTGGTTGAACCATCATCCCATAAATAACTGCTAAATCCTGAATCAGCTTCTAAAATTTCAGAATTGGTATTACATAATCCAATGGTAACATCATTAATATTTTCGACAAAAGTATTTACATTAAGTGTTACGGGAAAATCACTATAACAATTTACATTTGAAATTCGTGCATTAATGATTTGTTGGAAAGGTGTTGTATTAGTGTAATTACTAGGTAAAGGTGAACTAGAACCTATTTCGTAAAAGTTCACTTGAAAACTTGAAGGTAAATTGGTAAACAACTGATTCGCAATATTGTTTAAATTAAAGGAAGTCATGCCATCTTGATTGTCATCAGCATCGCATTCTGTGAAATCGTTTTGATTGATATGTAAAACCGGAGCAAATTCCAAATCAATATCAGATGAAGAAGGAGGACAGGTTCCTATACTGATTTCTACTTTGTAATTTCCGTCGGTAGTTACATCTAAAGTAGCATTGGTTTCACCAACTAAAAGAACATTATCTTGATACCATTGATAAGTTGCTCCCGGAATAGCTTCACCTATAGTAAAAGGACTATCTGTAGAGCATAACGGGTTTCCGTTTGCTACAGTTCGGTCGTCACCTAAATCTAATCCAAAATTAAAACTCCCTCCCTGTAAAAATATAGCAGAATCATAGCGATAATTACCTTCGTCAGCAATCACTAATTTAATGTGGTAAGTTGATCCCGGATTTACATTGGCTTGTGCTGTCATGCTAACCGTTTGTCCGTTGTAATTGGTAGGATGATTGACACCATTGAATGCATCAAAATATTGTTCATTTTGGGCACTACAACCTCCTGGTATATCAGGATGTACATTAGTTACTTTTACGGGAGTGTTAGTTCCCGGAAGAACTGCTAAATTTTGATAGGTTGAGCTTCCTACTTCTTTTAAAAGAAAGGCAAAACCATCCGAATAGGTACACGTTGCTGTTCCGTGATATTCCTCAGATGAAAAAATATAGTTGAAACTGATTTGTGTTCCGACTGGAATGAAATCAAATTCTAGAACTGTTGCATTTAATGAATTGGAGATATTTAAAGCTCGGTTCAAATCAGTATCGCCTCCCCAACCTATATTGGCACCATCATCAGAAATATAGCTATTCGGTCCTGGAGCATTATCAATTTTTCCGGAACTTAAAATAATTCCGTTTTGAAAGGGAAAGCTACTTCCGTTGCCATCAAAATAGCCCCAACTTTGTTGTCCGCTTCCAAAATTTCCACCCGAAACGGAAACATTACTTACCGACGCGCATGAACCGGAAAAAAGAACATTGTTGACTAGATCGGCAGCAGTATAAGTATCATCTACAGTAATATATTGGGCTTCTAATTGTTGAAAGCTCAAAAAAGATAGTAAAAAAACTAAAAATATTTTCATTTTCATAGTATCGGCAAAGATACTACAAATCTCGTTTTTCTAATAATCGGTATGACAAGAAAATAAAGATAAATGTCCAAATTAAAGCAACTAAAAGAGTTGAAAAATGAACGCTATAATCTTTAATGTTTTCTATTCCTACTTGATTTCCAATAGTTTTTACGAAATTTAATCTGGAATAAGGCTCCACTACAATATTAGACATGGCTTCTAATGGAAAAAAATCATAAATTTTATCGATTAAAGTAATATCGTCTTTACTTTCTTTAAGGATGACATATTTTAAAATTCCATGGCTAAAAAATTCAAACATCGACCAAAAGATTAAAAAACCTAATGCAAAAGCGGAACGTTTAATCAAAACACTTAAGAACAAACAGAATGAGAAAAAAGTAACCAGTTTGATAAAATAGCCTAAAACGTATTCCAATTGGGAAAAAATAATGGAAACTTCATTGTAAGAAGAAAATCGAAGTCCTAAAATTAAGGTGATGATAAATACAAAAAGCGTTGAGATAAAAGAAAGAGCAATAACAGTCAAAAATTTACTGAGAATGACTTCTTTTTTGCTTAAACCATCAATTAAATTTTGTTTTAAAGTGCCGTAAGTATATTCATTTGCCATCATTGATACGATAACAACAGCCAAAAATATTTTAAAATAATCAGCTACATAAGCGTTGAAATGCCAAATAAACGGGAAATTGAAAATTCCTTGATCGGCAATATTAATATGAATTGGTCCTAAATCAAACTCGATATTACTAATTAAGAATAGTAAAAATAATAAAGAAAAATAAAGGATAACCAATATTTTACTGGCTCTGTTTTTGAATATTTTTTGAAATTCTATAGAAAGTAAACGATACATAAATTAAGCGTGTTGGTTAGTTAATTGCAAGAATTGTTCTTCTAAGCTGTTTTTGCGTTTGACTAAATGAGTTAAAGTAATTCCTTTGGAAAACAGATACGAATTCAAATCATCAGCTTTAAGTTCTGATTTTAGGTAAACCAATAGTCTATCGTATTCCATTTTTACAGATTCAACAGCTTCATGCGAATTTAAAGTTTCGTGTAAATGTTCCATGTTTTCGCATTGTAATTCAAAGAAACCTTCGCTGGAAACCATTTCATTTACGGTTCCTTGGTACAACATTTCACCTTTTCGCAAAACCACCACATGACTGCATACTTTCTCGACTTCGTCCAAAAGGTGTGAAGCTAATAAAATAGTAGTTCCTTGAGCGGCAATGATTTTAATTAAATCACGAATTTGTCGAATTCCTTGCGGATCTAAACCATTGGTGGGTTCGTCCAAAATCAAAATTTCAGGATCGTTTAAAAGGGCAGAAGCAATAGCCAAGCGTTGTTTCATTCCTAATGAAAACGTTTTGAATTTACTATCTTTACGTTCTAAAAGTCCAACTAACTCCAATTTTTCAGTTATTTTAGCTTTTGGAACATCTTTAATTTTACATACCAAAGCCAAATTTTCTTCGGCACTCATATACGGATAAAAATTAGGACGTTCAATAATGGCTCCTACTTTTTTTAAAGCATCATGTGTTTGCATTTTGCCATCAAACCACTGATAATCGCCAGAAGTTTTATTGACAACATTTAGAACAATTCCCAAAGTAGTTGATTTTCCAGAACCGTTGGGACCTAAAATTCCATAAACATTTCCTTTTTTTATTTCAAACGAAACATTTTTTACGGCATGTACTTTATTAGAGTACACTTTGTCTAAGTTTTGAATAGTAAGAATGGTTTCCAATAGATCTTTTTTTGAAGTTATAAAATCACGATTGTGATTTTCTTAAGTATAAGACGAATCATTATCTTTTTTGTTACAAATTCAAAATAAGAAGGATTTTTTTAAGGGGCTGATGTAAAAGCAATTGAAAAAATCATTAGGTTTGTTGCACTTCAAATAAGGAATTAGATCAGTTGGGTAGAACGTCCCGAATGGAATTCAGGAAGGTCATCTTTATTATGATATTATGTTTAAAACGTATATTTTATATTCAGAATAAAAAGATAAATATTATGTTGGTCATACAGATGATATTGGTAGGAGATTACAAGACCATATCAGTCGAAAAAATTTAGGAGCTATCGATTGGGAAGTTAAGTATTATAAAAAGTTTGCAACCAGAGGAGTAGCAATTTTATTGAAAATTTACTACATTCGTCAAAAGAAATGGGGGATTAGCTCAGTTGGCTAGAGCGCTACGCTGGCAGCGTAGAGGTCATCGGTTCGAGCCCGATATTCTCCACATAAAAAATCCCGATACAATTTTTGCATCGGGATTTTCATTTCAACCAAAACTAACTTAACTATAATGAGATCAATTGTATTCGTTTAACGTCGTCCCCTTATCAATGAAAGAATAAAGAGAACGATAAAAATAAAAAATAAGATTTTTGCAATTTGTGCGGCTCCGGCTGCAATTCCGCCAAAACCAAGAATTCCGGCAACTATAGCTAGAATAATAAAGGTAACTGTCCAACGTAACATAAGCTTTATATTTTAAGGGTTAGTAACTTGTTTTTGATATTTCAAAGTTACGATGGACTGCAAGAAGTTATTTTACAACATTTTATAAGAATGTTATATAACTTTAAGGAAACAATTAAATATAGGTTTAAAACCCTTCAAAAACACCTAAGCCAAATAAAGCAAAATCGTATTTTACAGGATCTTTTGCATCCATTTCACGTAAATTGGTATCGAGTTCTTCTAAAGCTTTTGAATCGTTTTGTTTACGAGTAAGCAATCCTAATTTTCGAGCTACATTTCCTGAATGTACATCTAACGGACAAGATAAATAAGCCGGATTAATTGTTTTCCAAATACCTAAATCTACGCCGGTATTGTCTTGTCGCACTAACCAACGGAGCATCATGTTTATCCGTTTTGCAGCGGATTTATTCATAGGATCAGAAATGTGTTTGGTGGTGCGCTGTAAATGCGGAATTTCAAAAAAGATGCGTTTGAAGTTTGAAATGCTTTCGACTTGGTTTTTGTGGTTTTGAAATTGTTGAAACACGGCTTCTAAACCTTGATGATTGGTGTAAATGTTTCGTAGCGCTTTCATAAATGTCTTTGCATCTTCGCCGTTGAACGTTCGGTGGACAAAAGAATTTAGGTTTTCTAAATGTGCATCGTTGTGATTCATAACAAAATCATAAGGCGAATTTCCCATGATATCCATGAGTTTACGTCCGCTTTTGATAATCATTTTGCGGTTTCCCCAAGCTAAATTGGCCGCAAAAAAAGCAGCAATTTCAATATCTTCTTTTAATGTATAGGAATGCGGAATTTGTAACGGATCGGTGGTTATAAAATCGGGGCGATTGTATAACTCGACTTTTTCGTCTAAAAATTCTTTGAGTTCGTTTTTTGTCATTTTATTTTTTTGTCACTTCGAGCAGAAAATTAGAAAATGTAGTTTTATTGCAACGTTCGTTTTTTTGTTTATGTTTTATGCAGAAAACGTGAAGTATAGCCCTGATGGAAGCGGCATCGCCCGCATTTTTTGCGGGAATACAGCGAACAGCAGGACAATTGTGGTTGCAAAAATGAATGCTGTGCTTCTGATGTTATACAATATTTCCGTCGATCATGGTTAGTTTTCTGTCGGCCATGTCGGCTAAATCTTCGTTGTGCGTTACGATGACGAACGTTTGTCCAAACTCGTCGCGAAGTTTAAAAAATAATTGGTGCAGATTTTCTGCACTGTGCGTGTCCAAATTTCCTGAAGGTTCATCGGCAAAAATAACGGCAGGCTTGTTAATCAACGCTCTGGCCACAGCAACACGTTGTTGTTCGCCACCCGAAAGTTCGCTAGGTTTGTGATTGATTCGGTGTGAAAGACCTAAATATTCCAATAACTTTTTAGCTTCGGTTTCTAATTCTGATTTGCTTCTGTTGGCAATCAATCCGGGAATGCACACATTTTCTAAAGCTGTGAATTCCGGTAATAATTGGTGAAACTGAAAGATAAATCCTAAATGTTGGTTACGGAATTTAGACAAATTTTTGTCCTTCATTTTCAAAACATCTTCATTGTTGATGATCAGTGAAGATCCGGTTTGCACATCGGGGTGATCTAAAGTACCTAAAATTTGTAAAAGTGTTGTTTTTCCGGCACCGGAAGCTCCCACGATAGAAACAATTTCTCCTTTTTGAATATGTAGATTCACGCCTTTTAATACGTGAAGCGTTCCGTAATTTTTATGAATATTATAGGCTTTTATCATGACGAATTTTTTACAAAGTAACTTATTTTGAGGCAATGAAACTACGTTTGCAGTTAAAAAATGTGATAAAAATTCGTTAAACTGTCTTTTAAAATTTTAGTAATGGTTAACTTAGAAATAAAATTGCAATGTTATGAAAAGAATCTTAATTTTAAGTCTCTTGGTTTTGACCGCTTGTCAAGGTCAGGAAAAGAAGAAAAAAATAATGGAAAACAAAGAACCAATAGCTGTTATAATGGACAAACACAATGAGATAGCCACTTTTGCCGGCGGGTGTTTTTGGTGTACAGAAGCACTATTTTTGGAGGTAAAAGGCGTAAAAAAAGTAGTTTCGGGATATATAGGTGGAACTATTAAAAATCCGACGTATAAAGAAGTTTGTACAGGAACGACCGGGCATGCGGAAGCAATTCAAATTACTTTTGATCCAACGTTGGTTGCGTATGAAGATTTATTAGAGATTTTCTTTGGAACACATGATCCTACAACTTTAAATAGGCAAGGAGCCGATGTGGGAACACAATACCGAAGCGAAATTTTTTATTACACAACAGCTCAAAAGGAAGTAGCGGAACATTATATTCAACTGATTGAAAAGGAGAAATTATACAGTAAACCCATTGTAACGAAAGTGAGTCCGGCATCTGAATTTTATGCAGCAGAAGACTATCATCAAAATTATTACAATGAAAATTCTTCTCAAGGCTATTGCCAAATGGTGATTGCACCTAAACTGGAAAAGTTGCGAAAATACTATTCGTCTAAATTAAAGGAGTAAAAAATTGGCATTAGTTTTGAATATACATTTAGAGATGAATTAAAAATTAAACGTAAATGGCAGAAGAAATAACTGTAAAACCGGCAACTAAAAGTTCGAATAAAAAAACAAAATTAATTTTAAGCATTATTTTTGACCTGATTGGAATGCTGTCTTATGTAGTACCTATATTTGGAGAAGCTATAGATGTGGTTTGGGCGCCTATTTCGGGTTTGTTGCTGATGTTGATGTATAAGGGAACCAAAGGAAAAGTCGCGGGTATTATTGGAACTATTGAAGAATTAATTCCGCTCGTCGATATTATACCAACGTTTACGTTAACGTGGATTTATACGTATGTTATTGTAAAAGAGGAAGCCTGATTTTTTCAGGCTTTTTTTAAAATCATGATTTGATAAGATTAATTATTGTTTCCTTCTTTTCATCATCATCTACAACAGAAATTTCTTGTATTGAATATACAAATATTTTTAAAATTTTGGATTTTAGATAGTCTCTATCTATTAATTCACAACCTTGGAATTTAATTTTGCATACAAAAAAATTATTCTTCTTTATTCTCTTTAAGAAAAAATCATTATTAATGATGTAACCTTTTCTCTTATAATGAAAAAAACAATATCAAGGTTTAAGTTAGCATAATAATAAATATCTTTTCGAGGATTCTCTATACAGTCATTACTTTTAAATACATATGGAAATTTATAAAACTTACTACCCCCTGAATTCCGAACTTTAAGTTCTAATTTATCATCTTTATGCTCTAAAGTTTCTTTATTAAACGAAATGTTATTTTTGTTAAAATCAAGAGGAAGAAAATAATACTCATTGTAAGCCTCTTCAGCGATTTGTTTATTATCAATACATAGAATATATCCCTCAAAACTTTCTTGAGAAAATATTTTACAGGTAGAAAGTAAAGTAAAAACGATTATGAAAGTATGGAATTTCATTTTCCTATTTGCATTAAATTCTAATTGTTTTTATCAGAATTCCGTTCAAAAAAATCAGCAATAAAACCTAACTTCATTCCTCGGAGCATTTTCTTCTCAAAGTTCCAAAAGAACTGAAATTGTCCGAAAAGAAAACCAATGCATACTAACAAAATTTGGTAAAGCGGAAAAATTAAGATCAAGCGGAGTGGTAAATAAATAAAATAGGGTAGACTGTCTTTGTGAATGCCTAAAAAATCAGTTACCGGACGAGAAACATAAGCGGCTGTTGAGCCTGTTATAGCAAAAACAATAAAAATGATGGTAAGCTGAAGATTGCTTTTAACATTCCAGCGTTCTTTAAGTTTCTTCATATTAAATTCGAGGTGTAAAACCGCCTAAACGTTGTTGGTGTGTCAATTGAAAATAAACCAAATAATTGTATATCATATAATTGACTTCGTAACCGTAATTAGTAGTTGAATTGTAATTGATTTGCATTTCATATAAATTGGGATCGTATTGAAAAGGCATTGTAACACGTCTGTTCCATTCGGTAACCCAAAAAATGTTTCTTGTTTCTAAATAACTCTGTGAATAATAGCCTCTGGGTTTTGCATACGAATTGAACCACGATGTAAATCCGGCATCAATAATAATGACTTCATATTCAATTTCATCATTTGCAATTCTAACGGTGTCACTTTCTAATTTAGGTTTGTCGTTGTTGTTTTGACTCACTACTTTTTCACTAGAATTACAAGCAAAAAGTAATCCCGAAAGAATAGCGAATATGTAGACATAAACTTTCAAAAAGAATGTTATTTAGAATGGTTAAAGATAAAAAAAAGCTCTGACATAATCAGAGCTTTTAACAAAATATATTTTAGAGATTATTTTCCGAAAAGACCGCCTAATAATCCTCCTAAACCACCTTTCTTTTTGGTAACGGCAGCTATAGCATCACTTGCATCAACTTTTCCGTCTCCGTTTTGATCTAAAACTGAATTTAATAAATCACCGCCACCGGCATTTCCACTGGTCACGCCTGTTAGTAAACTTCCTAGTAAACCTCCCAAATCAGAAGTGCTGGAAACATTTCCTTTTTGCGTTTGTTTTCCTAAATAGCCCATGATAATAGGGGCTAACATCGGAAGAATTTTAGTAATGATACTAGAACTAACGCCTGTTTTTGAGCTAATTCCCGTAGCAATGGCATTGGTTTTATCACCTAGTAAATGATTTAAAATTTTACTACCATCAGAAAAATCGCCACCGTTTAAAAAGCCACTTACATTATCTAAAATGCTACCATCGTGTTTTCCGCTGGTTAAAGCACTTAACAATCCGTTTGCTCCATCGCCATTCAACATGTTTCCTTGCATAGCACCTAATAATTCAGGTAAGCTTGAAGAAACTACATTGGAAGCTTGAGCTTGACTGATTCCGGTTTGTTCTGAAATGTTTCCAATGATTTGTTTTCCTAAATCACTATTTACTAAGTCTAAAATTCCTGCCATAATTACATTTTATAAGGTTTATTCGTTTTTTAATAAACTGATGATTTGTTCTGCTAATTCAGTACCGATTCTATCTTGAGCTTCATTAGTCGCTGCACCGATATGTGGTGTTAATGAAATTTTAGGATTCATTAAAACTTTCATAGCCGGAGTAGGTTCGTTTTCAAAAACATCTAAACCTGCAAAACTTAATTTTCCAGCGTCTAAGGCTTCTACAAGAGCTACTTCGTCAATAACACCACCACGAGCAGCGTTAACAATTCCGGCTCCGTCTTTCATCATATCGATTTCCTCTTTAGCAATAACATATCCGTCTTGTGCCGGAACGTGAAGCGTGATAAAATCAGAATGCTTGATTACGTCTTCCAGACTTTCAGTTTTTATATCCACATTGATGAATTGACCGTTGTAGAAATCAACTTTAATCACCGCATTGTCAATATATTTATCGGCAGCAATTACTTTCATGCCTAAACCTAAAGCCATTTTAGCTACGGCTTGACCGATTCTACCAAAACCGATAATTCCTAAAGTTTTACCTCTTAATTCAACACCATTAGCATAAGCTTTCTTTAAAGCGTCGAAATTTGTGTCGCCTTCTAAAGGCATATTTCGGTTTGAATCGTGTAAGAAACGAACACCATTAAATAAGTGACCAAAAACTAATTCAGCCACACTTTCAGATGAAGATGCTGGAGTGTTAATGACATGAATACCTTGTTGGCGTGCGTAATCCACATCAATGTTGTCCATACCCACACCACCGCGACCGATGATTTTTAATCCCGGGCAAGCATCGATAATATCTTTACGAACTTTGGTAGCACTTCTTACCAAAATTACTTTTACATCGTGAGTATTGATAAAGCTAGCTACTTGTTCTTGTGCTACTTTTGTAGTTATTACTTCAAATCCGCCTTTTTCTAAAGCTTTAATTCCGCTTTTAGAAATACCGTCATTTGCTAATACTTTCATATTTTTTATCATTCTTTTATTGGGTTACCAATAAATATTAAACGTTTTTTTCTAATTTTTTCATAGTGTCTACCAATACTTGTACACTTTCTAAAGGTAAAGCATTATAGATCGATGCACGGTAACCACCTACAGAACGGTGTCCGTTAAGACCTGAAATTCCGGCTTCTTTCCACATTTTGTCAAATGTTTCTTGGTGTGCTTCATTGTTCAGTACAAAAGTAACATTCATAAACGAACGGTCTTCTGTAGCTGCTACACCTTTGAATAATGGATTTCTGTCGATTTCGTTGTATAAAAGGGTGGCTTTTTCAGTATTGATTTTTTCAATAGCTGCAACTCCACCTAAACCTTTTAACCACTTTAAAGTTAATAAAGAAGCGTAAACAGCAAATACAGGAGGTGTATTGTACATACTTTCTTTGTCAATGTGCTGTTTGTAATCTAGCATAGCAGGAATATTTCTTCCTGATTTTCCTAAGATTTCTTCTTTAACGATAACTAATGTAGTTCCCGCAGGTCCCATATTTTTTTGAGCACCGGCATAAATGATATCAAATTTAGAAAAATCTAAAACTCTTGAGAAGATATCAGAACTCATATCACAAACCACCGGTACATTAGTTGCAGGGAAAGATTTTAGTTGTGTTCCAAAAATAGTATTGTTAGAAGTGCAGTGGAAATAATCTGCATCCGAAGGGATTTCATAATTTTTAGGAATAAAGGAGTAATTGTCTTCTTTTGATGAAGCAACCAATACAGTTTCTCCAAAAGCCTTTGCTTGTTTAATAGCTCCGGAAGCCCAAGTTCCTGTGTCTAAATAAGCTGCTTTCCCATTTTCTTTCATTAAATTGTAAGGAATCATCAAAAATTCCAAACTTGCCCCACCTTGTAAAAATAAAGCCTGATATCCTTTTCCTTTAAGGTCTAAAAGTTCTAAGGCTAAATCTCTAGCTTCGTCCATTACGGCAACGAAGTCTTTGCTACGGTGAGAAATTTCTAATATTGAAAGCCCAGAATTATTAAAATTTAAAACTGCCTGTGCTGATTGCTCAAGAACTTCTTGAGGTAAAATTGAAGGACCAGCACTAAAATTGTGTTTTTTCATGTTATGTTGGAATTAACTAAATAGCGTTGCAAATTTCGTAAATAATATAACAAATAGAGGTAAAAAACATGAACAATTTCACATTGTTATCAACAATTATCGTTCTTGAATTAAAATCGATGAGAATTTAATAATGCTTTATAAATTTAGTAGAAAATCTAAAGTATCCACATTATCAGCGTAATCCCAAAGTTCCGGTTGTTGTGTTTTTCCAAATGGAATACTCTGTTCTAAGACGTTTTTAGAAACGATACATTGTATTTTTTCTACATCATTTTTTAACCTATCTTTTATGATATCTAAAGAATCGTAATATTCGTAGAAAACAGAAGAAATAGGGGAGCTATAGCCTTCATCTTCTTTAAGTGTTAAAAATTCGTTATCTAAAAGTTTAAAATTACTCATTAAAAATACGGCTTTGTTATAATCATAATTGTTGGCGTATTTTTCATAATGAATAATATCTCCGTATTCATACATGGCTTCAAAAAATGTTTTGAAATCGTAATCTTTCGGAATAAAAATTTTAGAAACGTTACGACAACCCAATCCAAAATATCGAAAAATATCTTCACCTAAACCAATTAAATCTTCTTTGGTTTCCTTTCCGGTTAAAACGGCAACAGAATTTCTGTTCTTACGAATTATACTTGGTTTTTCTCTGAAATAATATTCAAAATAGCGGGCTGTATTGTTGCTTCCGGTAGCAATGACAGCATCAAAGTTTTCTAATTTCCCTTCAACCAATTGAATTCGATCAGCAAATTCAGGATTTAACGCCACTAAATATTTAACGATTGCTTTAAGCAGTTGTTGATCGTTAGACGATAATTTTATTTTGGCAATATTTCCTGAAATCAAAACGGAAAGTACATCGTGAAAACCTACCAAAGGAATATTTCCGGCAAGAATAAGTCCAACTATTTTAGGTTTTTTATTATCTGAAAAATGGTATGATTGCAACCATTGGTTCAAATTATCAGTTGTTAAGGCATTTGCCCAAGCTTGCACTGCATGAACTACTTGTTCTTTCGTAAACCATCCGTTTAAATGTTGTTGATTCTCAATAATTGAAGCAAATTGGTCAAAAAATAAATCATTATGTAGAACATTGTTATTTTGAGTAAATTCGGTATCAAATTGTTTTAAGAAAAATCCTAATTGGACAAAATAATCTTTAATTTCATTTTGTAACATTTGTAACTTGTTTTTATAGGGTTTACATTGTACTTTTGCAAAAGTACGTAATAAGTTGTTATGGGGAGTTTTTTTAGGAAAATCTTATGTAACAATACATTTAAATCAATTTAAAAACGATATAAAATGGCTATAAAAATAACAGATGAGTGCATTAATTGCGGAGCTTGTGAGCCGGAATGTCCAAATACTGCAATTTATGAAGGAGCTGATGATTGGCGCTATAGTGATGGTACTAAATTATCAGGTTCAATAGTGTTGCCTAATGGTGAAACTGTAGATTCAAATGCGGCTCAGACCCCTTTTTCTGATGATGTATATTATATAGTTCCGGGAAAATGTACGGAATGTAAAGGATTTCACGAAGAGCCTCAATGCGCGGCAGTTTGCCCCGTAGATTGCTGTGTGCCAGATGATGATCATGTAGAGAGTGAAGAAGTACTATTGAACCGCCAAGCTTTCTTGCATAATGAGTAGTGAAAAAAAAAGAATATTTTAAAGAGGGTTTTTAATTAAAAATTCTCTTTTTTTTTTATCTTAGTCCAAACAATTAGCCCAAACAAATTGACCATTACAAAAGTTTAACCGCTTATGAGAAAGATTTTACTTCTGTTTTTTATTGCTGCTATTTATACTTCCGGTTTCTCTCAAATTAAAGAGTTTACCATTATCGTTAAGGATATTGATACAGATACTCCCGTTGACGAAGTTACTATTACAGCTTTAAAAACCAGACAAGGTTTTTTAACTAATGCCGAGGGTGTGGCAAAAATAAATCTTTCTAAGGATTCTGATTTGGAATTGGTTCATACATCTTATAAGCCACTTGTTGTTAGATATTCAACTATTAAGAAAGAAAACGTTATTTATTTAGAAAGTAATTTAAGGCTGTTAGATGAGGTGGTTTTGACGCAAAATCATCCACAGGAAATATTAAAGAATTTGATGGAAAATTCGGCTAAACATGTAACAGTTCCGGCGAATTTAAAAGTTTACCTTCGAGAGTTTTATAAGAAAGATGATGCTTATGTGTTTTTTAATGACGGATTGGTCAATTTTCAATTATTAGGATCTCCTAAGAATATAAAAACAGATATTTTAATTGAGCAGAATCGTTCTGTAGGTTTTTTTGATAATGATTTGGATATAGATGTTTTAGGATATAATCTTAATAATATCATGGAGAATTATTATCAGTTTAAGTATTTGAATGAAGTATTAAGTAAAAGGGCATTAAAAGAATATGATTTTCAGGTAAAAACATATCCGCAAAATGAAGATTATCTGGCAATAAAAATTTCTCCTTATGAAGAAGTGAAAGGAGTATTGTCTAATTTTTATATTATTTATGATAGTAAGAAGAAATTAATTGTGGAAATTAACTCTACAATTCCTTCTTCACGAATGATTTATATGGAAGGATCTTTTTTAAACCGAAGTAATATTTATATGTTAGAATATAAGAATACCTTTAGAATAGATGGTAGTTTGTATTATTTGACAAACTCTAAAGAAGTAATTGGTTTTGAGAAAAAATATAAAGGAGAAAAGAAAAGGATTGAAGTGAAAAATTACATGGTAGTTACTAATTTTGATACCAAACTATTTGGTTACTCAAAAGATAATATTTTTACAGATAAATCACTGATTAATAAGCGGTCAATGGTTTTTACGCCTTATTGGGAATTTGAATCCGGTTTAACACCAACAGTAGAGGAAAAGAAAATAATTACTATGTTAGCGGAATAAAACAATAAAAGCTGTTCTTATGAACAGCTTTTATTGTTAATAGAATAGAGGCAAAAAGGTTATGGTTTCATAACGGTATATTTCTCTACAGTAATTTCGTCTTTTTTCTTGTCGTATGACTCGATAATTAGATTTCCGTTGCTGTCAAATTTAGCAATAGAAACGTCGTTTTTATTGATGTATAAATAATAATCACCTGAAGTTTTTCTCAGTATTTCATTAGTTTCTTTACCATTGTGATAAAAGATATATCCCTTTTCATCATCTTTTATCTCATATTTTTTATTATTATACATATAGTAAGCAGAATGATCAATATCTACATATTGTGTTTTACCATCTACAGCAACTTTAGTTTGAGTTTGAACATTAACAGGGACATTCTCTTTTATAGGAATGTTTTTTCCTTTTTGCTCAGATACCTCTAATTCTACAGGTTGGGTTTCGTTACGTACGACTGTTTTTTCAATTTTACGTTCTCCTTTTGAATCTTTAATAGTCGTTACTTTTGTTTCAGTTTCCTTTAAAACATTTGTATTTTGAGCAAAGCTTATCGAACTACCCAAAATGATTACGGATAAAATCATTAACTTTTTCATAATTCTTCTTTTTAAAATTAATATTACAAAGTTAGGATTGACACGAGTTATCTGTGTTATGCAATTTTAGGAAAGTCTTATATAATTTACATTTCAACCGAAAAACCAAAAAATATTGGTTCAAATATTTATATTTGCACACTTTTAAAAAACAAATGGTTAACCCAAGAAGTTAACGGCAAATATAAAATTATGAAAGCAGGAATTGTAGGCTTACCAAACGTAGGAAAATCAACTTTATTTAACTGTTTGTCAAATGCTAAGGCGCAAAGTGCAAACTTTCCGTTTTGTACAATTGAACCTAATATTGGTGTGGTAAACGTACCCGATCCGCGTATTGCTCGTTTGGAAGAATTAGTAAAACCGGAGCGTGTTCAAATGGCTACTGTAGACATTGTAGATATTGCAGGTTTAGTTAAAGGAGCGAGTAAGGGAGAAGGTTTAGGAAACCAATTCCTTGGAAATATCCGAGAGTGTAACGCTATTATTCACGTGTTACGTTGTTTTGATAACGATAATATTGTTCATGTTGACGGAAATGTAAATCCTATTCGTGATAAAGAAACTATCGATATTGAATTGCAGTTAAAAGATCTGGAAACAGTTGAAAAACGTTTAGAGAAAGCTAATAAAGCAGCAAAAGCAGGAAACAAAGAAGCACTTGTAGAACAAGCATTGTTAAATAAAATTAAAGATGCTTTAATGCAAGCTAAATCAGCTCGTACGGTTGTACCAAACGGAGTCGATGAAGAAGTGCTATTCGAAAATTTTCAATTGATTACTGCAAAACCGGTATTGTATGTTTGTAATGTAGATGAAGCTTCTGCAGTTACCGGAAATCAATATGTGGATCAAGTACGTGAATTGGTAAAAGATGAAAATGCGGAAGTAATTGTACTTTCTGTGGGTGCGGAAGCCGATATTAATGAATTAGAAAGCTATGAAGAACGTCAAATGTTCTTGCAAGATTTAGGCTTAACTGAGCCAGGTTCAGCAGTTTTAATTCGTGCAGCATACAAATTATTGAACCTTCAAACTTATTTTACAGCAGGAGTGAAAGAAGTTCGTGCTTGGACTATTAAAATTGGAGATACTGCACCAAAAGCTGCCGGAGTGATTCATACCGATTTCGAAAAAGGATTCATTAGAGCGGAAGTAATTGCATTTGATGACTTTTCAAATTATGGTTCAGAAGCGAAAGTAAAAGAAGCGGGTAAACTTCGTGTAGAAGGAAAAGAATATATCGTTAAAGACGGAGATGTAATGCATTTCAGATTTAATGTGTAACTTGATAGAAGAAATAAATTCAGTCGTTCTAAAATAGGTTGACAGTTTTATGCTTAAAAAATAGTTAAATCGGAACAGAATTATTCTGTTCCGATTTATTTTTTAGGCTTCTAATAGTATTTATTTTTCGCTTGTAATAAGCATATTTCATAGACTTAATAAGCAGAAATTACGCTCTATCTTTATTTTAATACTACTTAAAAGCAATTTTACAATATCTCGCGATAAATCGCGTGAAAGTTTTATTTTAGCTAATTTAGCTTCTAACTTTTTATACGTTGTTACAGGAAATCTTTCTTAGAACCCCATGTAATTTCCATGAGTAAATTTATTTAAACAAATCCATTCCTGGAATATTTGGCATTCCTTCTTTGGCTACGGCAGCGATCTCAGTTTCGTGTACTTGTGTAGCGCGGTCGATTGCTTTGTTTAAAACGTTAACCAAATAATCTTCAAGCATTTCTTTGTCTTCTAATAATTCGTCAGCAATTGAAATATTTTTGAGGGTTCTATTAGCTGTAATGGTAACTTCTAATAAGTTGTCAGAACTTTTCTCATCAATTAATACGGTGTTTAAACGCGTTTTAGTAGCTTCAACTTTTTCTTGGGTTTCTTTAATTTTACCCATCATTCCCATAAGGTCTCCAAACATAAATGTTAAATTTTAATTTTGAAAGACAAATTTAGTAAATTTAGAGTCAATAAATAATTTATAATTAAATGAGAAAACTTTCGGTCATCCTGTATATTTCTATTACATTTGTCCTTTCTTGTAATTCAAAAAAGTCAGAAATGAATGCAGATGCGCAACCTCCAGTTGCCAAAAAAATACCGCACAAACTTGAAAAACATGGCGATATTAGAATTGACAACTATTATTGGCTAAACCAAAGAGAAAACCCTGAAGTTATAGCTTATCTAAATGCTGAAAATGAGTACTATCAGAAAATGACAGCTCATACTAAGCAATTTCAAGAGGATTTATTCAAAGAAATGAAATCTCGAATCAAGGAAGATGATACCTCAGTTCCTTATTTCTACAACGGTTATTACTATATTACTCGTTTTGAAACCGGAAAAGATTATCCTATTTATGCTCGTAAAAAAGGAAGTTTAGAAGCCGAAGAAGAAATTATGTTTGATTGTAACGAAATGGCAAAAGGACATTCGTATTTCAACCTAAGTGGAATTAGTATTAGTGAGGATAACGAATGGTGTTCTTTCGGAATTGATACCGTTTCTAGACGCCAATACACCATTAAGGTTAAAAACCTAAAAACAGGAGAAATTCTTTCAGAAGCTATCGAAAATACTACAGGTAGCGTTGCTTGGGCAAGCGATAATAAAACTTTCTTTTACACTAAAAAAGACCCGCAAACACTTCGATCAGATAAAATTTGTAGACATGTTGTAGGTTCAGATGTTGTTAAAGACGAATTGGTTTTCCATGAAAAAGATGATACTTTTTATACTTTCGTCTATAAAGAAAAATCAAAAAAATATTTAGTCATTGGTTCTACAAGTACTTTAACGTCAGAATATCAAATTTTAGAAGCTAACCAACCGGAAGGTAAATTTAGAATTTTCCAAAAAAGGGTAAGAGGTGTTGAATATTCTATTTCGCATTATGGCGATAGTTTTTATGTGTTGACCAATAAGGATAAGGCAACCAACTTTAAGTTGATGAAAACGCCTGAAACTAAAACTACATCAGACAATTGGGTAGATTTAATTCCGCATCGCAAAGATGTTCTTTTAGAAGGAATTGATATCTTTAAAGATTATTTAGTAGTGGAAGAACGCTCTAACGGATTGAATAAAATTCAAATTCGCCCGTGGAGTGGAGCAGAAGCTTATTATTTGCCTTTCGAAAGCGAAACCTATACGGCTTATACCACTACAAATCCTGATTTTGATACCGAATTATTGCGATTTGCTTACCAATCGTTGGCTACGCCTTCTTCGGTAATTGATTTTAACATGCGTACTCAAGAAAAAACAATCTTGAAAGAACAAGAGGTTTTAGGTGGTAAATTTGATAAGAATAATTATCAGGAAGAAAGAGTTTGGGCAACCGCAGGAGATGGAACAAAAGTACCAATTTCTTTAGTGTACAGAAAAGGAGTTAAAAAAGACGGAAAAAATCCGTTGTTGCAATATGCTTACGGTTCTTACGGTTCGTCAATGGATCCTTGGTTTTCTTCAACCCGATTGAGTTTGTTAGACAGAGGTTTTATTTTTGCGATCGCTCATATTAGAGGAGGAGAGGATTTAGGAAGAGATTGGTATGAAGACGGAAAACTTTTAAAAAAGATTAACACTTTCACCGATTTTATTGACTGTTCAAAATTCTTAATACAAGAAGGTTATACTTCAAAAGAGCATTTATATGCAGAAGGAGGTTCGGCCGGAGGGTTATTAATGGGAGCTGTTGTGAATATGGATTCCGAATTATATCACGGAGTGATAGCACAAGTTCCTTTTGTAGATGTTGTAACAACAATGTTGGACGATTCAATTCCGCTTACTACAGGAGAATATGACGAATGGGGAAATCCCAACGAGAAAGAGTATTATGATTACATGCTTTCGTATTCGCCATACGATAATGTAAAAGCACAAGCTTATCCAAACATGTATATTTCTACAGGATTGCACGATTCTCAAGTACAATATTGGGAGCCGGCTAAGTGGGTTGCCAAATTAAGAGATATGAAAACAAATAATAATTTATTATTTTTAGACACTAATATGGATGCTGGTCATGGTGGAGCTTCGGGGCGTTTTGAAGCACTGAAAGAGTTAGCCAAAGAATTTGCATTTTTATTAGATTTAGAAAAAATTAAGGAATAGTTAAACTTTTTTTGTTAAATTTGCATGGTTTTGGGGTTGTCAAATATATACACAGAAAGCCTACCACAACTAATTTTTTATTTATGAAAGAAGAAATAAAAGCCTACGATAATGTTCTTGAATTAATAGGGAACACTCCGTTATTAAAATTAAGTAAAGTAACATCCAATTTAGAAGGAAATTTTTACGCCAAAGTTGAAGCCTTTAATCCAGGGCATTCTGCAAAAGATAGAATAGCACTTTATATTATTGAAGAAGCTGAAAGAAAAGGGATTCTAAAGCCCGGAGATACCATTATCGAGACGACTTCAGGAAACACAGGTTTTAGTATAGCAATGGTTAGTATCATTAAAGGATATGAATGTATACTGGCAGTTAGCTCAAAATCTTCAAAAGACAAAATTGATATGTTAAGAGCAATGGGAGCAAAAGTATATCTTTGTCCTGCTCACGTATCAGCTGATGATGAACGTTCTTATTATAGTGTAGCAAAACGTTTACATGAAGAAACAAAAGGATCAATTTACATCAATCAGTATTTCAACGAACTTAATGTTGAAGCGCATTATAAAACCACTGGTCCTGAAATTTGGGAACAAACTAACGGAAAAATTACACACTTAGTAGCATGTAGTGGAACAGGAGGAACTATTTCGGGAACTGCAAGATTCTTGAAAGAAATGAATCCGAATATCAAAGTTTTAGGAGTTGATGCTTACGGTTCAATATTAAAAAAATATCATGAAACACGCGAGTTTGACAGCAATGAAATTTATCCTTACAGAATTGAAGGCTTAGGTAAAAATTTAATTCCAACTGCAACTGATTTTGACACGATTGATAAATTCATGAAAGTATCCGATGAAGAAAGTGCTCATACAGCAAGAGAAATTTCGAGGGTTGAAGGTTTGTTTGTGGGGTATACTTCAGGTGCAGCACTGCAAGCAGTTCGTCAATATGCAGAAGAAGGTGAATTTACAAAAGACAGTAATGTCGTTATAATCTTCCCGGATCATGGTTCTCGTTATATGAGTAAAATTTATAGTGATGAATGGATGAATGATCAAGGATTCTATGATAGTGTTAATATTGATGCTACTCAAAAAGTAGAAGTAATTAAATAAAATATATCTGTAGTAATTCTAAAAAAGGATTTTACTATAATAAAAACGGAGCTAAAATAATTTTTTAGCTCCGTTTTTATTTTTGAGAAAAAATTAAAATAAGTTTTGCGTAACTTTTTAGCTATTTTTTATACAGAGTTTAAATTAAAAGGAGTTGACTATGACAATTTACAAGTGACAGATTCTATTACGTATAATTTTGAAGCGCCGATTACAAATGTTGGAAATTTAATGACTTGTAATTTAGTGTCTGAATTTATATCTTATCAAATAGATAGTGATCCTATAGTTTATATAGTAAGTGATATCAATGCTGATTTTACAACGTATGGACTAAGTATTTTTACTTATACAACACCTATTCAAAACGGTATTTTGTTATCGTGTAGTTCAAATTTAGTTGGAATTCAATCTAATTTTTCAATTGAAGGTGGAGATGTTGGACTAATTGATCAAAGTTCTCCTGAAATGACTTTTTTACTCAACTATTTTGGAGCATTTGGTGATTATATTGATGTAAGTTTTTATGGTAATTATATTGACTATAATAATAAAAATCTAACAATTAGAGGTGTCGCACATGTAATACGAGACAACTAAAAATTAAAAGGTTAATAGTTTAAATATTATCAGGAATGATTAAAATCGGAACAGAATTAATTCTGTTCCGATTTAACTACTAACGAGTCAATCTTTTTTAGGACAACTCATAATTGTATTAATCATTCTGATATTTTTACGGGTTGCTTATTTTTATCTAAAGCAACAAAAGTGAATTCTCCATGAATAGCTTTTTCTCTTACCTCAGAATACATTTCTTCAATAAAAATTTCGACACAAACGCGTAAACTTGTGTTTCCTACATAGCAAACTCTTCCTATCAATTCAATGATAGTTCCGCCGGGAATAGGTTTTTTAAAATCAATCTTATCACTACTAACAGTGACTACTTTTTGACGGCAAAAGCGTGTAGCGCAAATAAATGCTACTTCATCCATTAATTGCATAGCAGTTCCTCCAAACAACGTGTCGTAATGATTGGTTGTGTTAGGGAAAACGGCCTTGAAAATTCGGGTTTCTGATTGTTTGATTTTTTCTTCAATTAACATAATCTCTCTTTTTTAAAGTTAGACAATGTTTTGTTAAGCCTTTTTAAGCTATTAAATCGCGAATAGCTAAATTGAAATACTCTCATTTCATTTTACTTTTAAATATTAAACAATAATTAAAAGTTCATTCATAAACTGTAGTACAGTATTGAAATAAAAATAAGGTATAAGAGAAGTGCAGCAAAAGAATTTTGCTGTTATACATCAAATCGACCTACTTTTAAATCGCGAAAGTACTGTCTGTCAAAAAAGGCAGGTCTCCTGACTTATAACAGTTTCTATCGTCCTTCCCGTTAAAAAACAGTGGAACACTAAGGATAGAAACCTTAAAGTTATTTACAGTTGCGCGACAGCTCCGGATTTACACCGGATTCCCTATTAATGTTCAATTAAGCACAACCTCTTTTGCTTGATAAAATTTATGTAAAGAACTCTTTTGCAAAATTAGCAATTAAAAACTATAAAAAACAAAAAAGCCTAGCAATTGCTAGGCTTTTTGTGATCGCGCCAGGATTCGAACCTGGGACCTACTCATTAGAAGTGAGTTGCTCTATCCAGCTGAGCTACGCAACCATTATTTTTATCGTCGGGGTGGCAGGATTCGAACCTGCGACCTCCTGGTCCCAAACCAGGCGCGATGACCGGGCTACGCTACACCCCGAAAAAAGAAGCGGAGAGACAGGGACTCGAACCCTGGCATCGGTTACCCGATGACAGATTAGCAATCTGCTCCGTTACCACTCCGGCACCTCTCCTTTAAAATTCTGCTTAAGAACTTATCTTTTTTGCGGTTGCAAATGTAAGTCGAAGTATTGTTATTTACAACTATTTTTTAAAGTTTTTTTAAAATTATTTTTCAAAAAAATCAAAACAAATTAAAATTCAACAAGATAGCTGTCTGATTTTTTTTTATAAAAAATGGAATAAAAATATTTTTAAGCAAACCATAAGCTATTTCAATCGATTTAGAGATAATTTATGGAATAAAAATAGTAAATTCGCAAAAAACTAAATAAACACAATTATGAGTAAAAAAGTTGTTATAGTTTCTGCAGCTAGAACGCCTATAGGAAGTTTCATGGGAGCTTTATCAAGCGTACCGGCTACTAAACTAGGAGCTACAGCTATCAAAGGAGCTCTAAATAAAATTAATTTAAAACCGGAAGAAGTTGACGAGGTATTAATGGGTAATGTAGTTCAGGCGAACAATGGACAAGCTCCGGCTCGTCAGGCAGCGATGTACGCAGGAATTCCAAATACTGTTCCTTGTACAACTGTAAATAAAGTTTGTGCTAGCGGAATGAAGGCTATCATGCAAGGCGCGCAAGCGATCATGTGTGGTGATGCTGATGTAGTAGTTGCCGGAGGTATGGAGAACATGAGTTTGATCCCTCATTATGTTCACATGAGAAACGGAGTTAAATTCGGACCAAGTACTTTAGCTGACGGATTACAACGTGATGGATTAGTTGATGCTTATGATAATCAAGCTATGGGCGTTTTTGCTGATTTATGTGCAACCGAATACAAGATTACCAGAGAAGATCAAGATAAATTTGCTGTTCAATCGTATGAAAGATCTGCAAAAGCTTGGGAAGACAATAAATTTGATACCGAAATCGTACCGGTAGAGGTTCCTCAAAGACGTGGTGAACCTGTTATTGTAAACAGAGACGAAGAATTTACGAATGTAAAATTAGACAAAGTTCCGGCATTGGCTCCGGCTTTTACAAAAGAAGGAACTGTAACTGCGGCAAACGCTTCGACTATTAACGATGGAGCCGCTGCTTTGGTTTTAATGAGCGAAGAAAAAGCAAATGCTTTAGGCTTAAAACCTTTGGCTTACATAAAATCGTATGCTGATGCTGCTCAAGAACCAAAATGGTTTACTACTGCTCCTTCAAAAGCTTTACCTATTGCTTTGAAAAAAGCTAATTTAGAATTGACTGATATTGATTTCTTCGAATTTAACGAAGCCTTTTCGGTAGTTGGTTTAGCTAATGCTCAAATTTTAGGTTTAAGCCAAGATAAAATTAACGTAAATGGTGGTGCGGTTTCTTTAGGGCATCCACTAGGTTGTTCCGGAGCTCGAATTGTAGTTACATTATTGAGTGTTTTAGAACAAAACAATGCTAAATTAGGTGCTGCTGCAATTTGTAATGGTGGTGGTGGTGCTTCAGCTTTAGTTATTGAAAGAGCATAATATTATATTTACCAAGAAAAACATCGGGAGTTTTTACCCGATGTTTTTTATTCAATCTCAATTTATTTTTAATGTTCGGAATTTGTAATCTTGCCATTGTTCCTATTCGTTTTGAACCTTCAGACCGAAGCGAACAAGTATCACAATTGTTATTTGGCGAATTTTTTAAAATTTTGGAAGAAACTCCCAAATGGAGTAAAATTGAAACTGCTTTTGATCAATATCAAGGTTGGGTTGACAACAAGCAATTTCAGAAGATTTCAGAAAATCAATTTTTAGAACTCTCAGAAACTCCGGAAGTTTTAAGTTCTGATTTGATTGAATATATTACAAATCCGGAAAATGAACTTATAGCAATCCCACTAGGCTCGTCTTTGTCGTTTTTAAGCCATGAAAATATCAATCTGAAGAACTTTTACTTTGAAGGTTTAAAAACTTGTGGAGTGAAGCCTAAATCAAATTTAGTTAAAACTGCTTATATGTATTTGAATGCGCCTTACTTATGGGGCGGAAAAACACCTTTCGGAATTGATTGTTCCGGTTTTGCCCAAATGGTATATCGTTTAAATGGTTACTCTATTTTAAGAGATGCATCACAACAAGCCACTCAGGGAGAAGCTTTAAGTTTTATTGAAGAAAGCGAACCCGGAGATTTAGCATTTTTTGATAACGAAGAAGGTACTATTATCCATGTAGGTATTATGATGGAGAATAATTACATTATTCACGCTTCCGGTAAAGTACGTATTGACCGCTTAGATCACTTGGGGATTTACAATGCTGAAACTAATCGGCATACGCATAAATTGAGAGTTATTAAAAAAATAATCTAAATTAGAAGTAACACTCTAAATCTAATTTATACAAAAACAAAACGATATTTAAGAATTCTTTAATTAGAAAGCACAGCAAATGAAAAAGTCAGGCAAAAAGATATTTCGATTTTTAACTTTGTTTTCACTGGCTATTATATTCTATATAATATTTGTTGTTTTAATTTCATATATTCCTGTAAATTCTGATATTCCGCTTAAAAGTCTTGCTCGTCCGGTTCCGATTTATATTTTATCAAATGGTGTCCATACGGATATAGTCGTTCCTGTTAAAAACGAAATTCATGACTGGTCACAAAAGATAAAATTTACGGATGTAAAAGCTCAAAATCAAGATTATGAATACATCGCATTCGGTTGGGGCGATAAAGGTTTTTATTTAGACACACCTACTTGGTCTGATTTGAAAACCAGTACTGCACTTAAAGCAGTTTCCGGATTTAATTCTACAGCTATGCATGTTACTTTTTATACCAAACTGCAGGAGAATGAAAATTGTATTAAGTTGTTTGTTTCTCAATCGAGCTATAAAAAATTAATCCGTTTTATTCAAGATTCCTTCCAATTAGAAAATGATAATTTTTCTAAAATAGAAACCAATGCCGTTTATGGTCTTCATGATGCTTTTTATGAGGCAAAAGGAAGATATAGTCTGTTTTACACTTGCAATACATGGGCTAATCAAGCTTTAAAAGCGGCAAACAAGAAGGCTGCGTTATGGACTATTTTTGACTTTGGGATTTTTCAGCATTATAAGTGAAATCGTACCCAATAGATCCGTTTTTTTCTTTTAAAATAAACGAAGTCTAAACTTCAAATTGTCAATAACTTCTATTGATGTAGCTTTTATTTTTTAGGCAGAAATGCTATATTGCACAAAATCCAAAGTTTATCTATGCAAGAGCAAAATCAATACACCGAAGACAATATACGTTCACTCGAGTGGCAAGAGCATATCCGTATTCGTCCGGGTATGTATATTGGTAAACTAGGCGATGGTTCTACTCCCGATGATGGTATCTATATTCTTCTAAAAGAGGTTTTAGATAACTGTATCGACGAATTTGCTATGGGTGCTGGTAAAACTATTGAAGTAACCATTAAAGATCGTTTGGTTACCGTTCGTGATTATGGTCGTGGAATTCCTCTTGGAAAAGTGGTCGACGTGGTGTCTAAAATGAATACCGGAGGTAAATACGATTCTAAAGCCTTCAAAAAATCAATTGGTTTAAATGGTGTAGGTACCAAAGCAGTAAATGCACTTTCTACTTTTTTCCGTGTAGAATCGGTACGTGATAACCAACAAAAAGCTGCGGAATTCTCAGCTGGTATTTTAACGCAAGAAGAAGATGTAGCCGAATCGACAAAACGTCGTGGAACGAAAGTTTCCTTCATTGCCGATGATACCATCTTCAAAAACTACAAATACCGTAACGAGTATGTAGAAAAAATGTTGAAAAACTACACGTATTTAAATCGTGGGTTGACCTTATACTACAACGGTGAAAAGTTTTATTCAGAATACGGATTAAAAGATTTATTAGACGAAAATATTCTTGAAGAAGAAAGAGTGTATCCAATCATACATTTAGAAGGAGACGATATTGAAATAGCCATTACGCATAGTAAAACGCAATATTCAGAAGAATATTATTCTTTCGTAAACGGACAAAATACGACACAGGGAGGAACACATCTAGGAGCTTTTCGTGAAGCAGTAGTTCGAACGTTAAAAGAGTTTTACAATAAAAACTTTGAGGCGTCTGATATTCGTAAATCGATTGTGGCAGCAATTGCTATTAAAGTTGAAGAACCTGTTTTTGAATCGCAAACGAAAACCAAATTAGGTTCTACTGATATTGGTCCAAAAGGACCTACGGTTCGTACGTTTGTTAATGATTTTATCAAAACGAAATTAGATAACTTTTTACATAAAAATCCGGAAGTTGCCGATGCTTTACTTCGTAAAATATTACAAGCAGAGCGGGAACGTAAAGAACTTTCCGGTATTCGTAAATTAGCGAAAGAACGTGCTAAAAAAGCAAGTTTACACAATAAAAAATTACGCGATTGTCGTGTGCATTTGCCCGATACTAAAAATCCTCGTTACTTAGAAAGTACACTTTTTATTACTGAGGGTGACTCGGCTTCGGGTTCCATTACTAAAAGTCGCGATGTGAACACGCAAGCGGTTTTCTCACTTCGTGGTAAGCCTTTGAATTCGTACGGAATGAGTAAAAAAATTGTGTACGAAAACGAAGAATTCAATTTGTTGCAAGCGGCTTTAGACATTGAAGAAGATTACGATAATTTGCGTTACAACAACATTGTAATTGCAACTGACGCCGATGTCGATGGAATGCACATTCGTTTGTTGTTGATAACGTTTTTCTTGCAATTTTTTCCCGAATTAATCAAAGAAGGCCATTTGTATATTTTGCAAACGCCTCTGTTCCGTGTGCGAAACAAAAAAGAAACCATTTATTGTTATAGTGATGAGGAGCGAATAGCGGCTATCGAGAAATTGAAACCAAAACCCGAAATCACACGATTCAAAGGATTAGGGGAAATTTCGCCCGATGAATTCAAACATTTCATTGGTCAAGATATTCGATTGGATCCGGTGATGCTCGATAAAGCCATGTCAATTGAAAAATTACTAGAGTTTTACATGGGGAAAAACACACCAGACCGACAAGAGTTTATCATTCACAATTTGAAAGTGGAATTAGATACCGAAGAAGAGTTACTAAAAAGCAATTAACTGTCAACTGTCAACCCGATAACTGACAACTGAAATATGAGTGAAGAAAATCAAAATATAAACCCGGACGATAATCCAAATTTTGAACCTGAAAATCAGGAGCAAGTCGAAAATTCCGATTCAATTACCAAGGTAACCGGAATGTATAAAGACTGGTTTTTGGATTATGCCTCTTATGTTATTTTAGAACGTGCCGTTCCGGCAATTGAAGACGGATTCAAGCCTGTGCAACGTCGTATTATGCATTCCATGAAAGAATTGGATGACGGACGTTATAACAAAGTGGCAAATATCATTGGTCACACTATGCAGTATCACCCTCACGGAGATGCGAGTATTGGTGATGCTATGGTAAATATTGGTCAAAAAGAATTATTGATTGATTGCCAAGGAAACTGGGGAAATATCTTAACAGGTGATGGTGCGGCTGCTCCGCGTTATATTGAAGCACGTTTGAGTAAATTTGCTTTAGATGTGTTGTTTTCGCCTAAAGTAACCGAATGGCAGTTGAGTTATGACGGACGTAAGAACGAACCCATTCATCTTCCGGTTAAGTTTCCGTTGCTGTTGGCACAAGGAGGAGAAGGTATTGCGGTAGGTTTGTCAACCAAAGTATTGCCACACAATTTCAATGAGTTAATTGATGCTTCTATCAAAATATTAAAAGGAAAGCCTTTTACCTTATATCCCGATTTTCCAACAGCGGGAATCGCTGATGTTTCCAATTATAACGAAGGAATGCGCGGCGGACGTGTGCGTGTGCGTGCCAAAATTTCGCAGTTAGATAAATCGACTTTAGTGATAACCCAAATTCCGTTTGCGACAGATACGACCAAATTAATTGATAGTATTTTGAAAGCGAATGAAAAAGGGAAAATCAAAATCAAGAAAATCGAAGATAATACTGCTGCTGAGGTTGAAATTTTAGTACACCTTCCGGCTGGTGTTTCGCCCGATAAAATGATTGACGCTTTGTATGCTTTTACCGATTGCGAATCGTCAATTGCGCCATTAGGTTGTGTTATCGAAAATTGTAACAAACCCTTGTTTATAGGTGTTTCCGATATGTTGAAGATTTCGACAAATCGTACACTAAACATCTTAAAAAGGGAGTTGGAAATCCAATTGGATGAGTTGGAAACCAAATGGCATTTTTCAAATTTGGAAAAAATATTCATTCGCGAAGAAATGTATATCGATTTCAAATTGTATAGCGACAGAGAGTCTTTGTATCGCTATTTATACGAAAGATTTGAACCTTTCAAAGAAATCTTAATTCGTGAAATTATTGATGAAGATCTACAGAAGCTAACCCAAATTCCGATGATTCGTATCACGCGATTCGATTCGGATAAGGCAGATGATGCAATTGCTAAATTAGAAGCAGAGATTGAACAAGTAAAACATGATTTAGATCATTTGATTGATTTTGCGATTGCTTATTTTACGAAGCTAAAAGAAAAATACGGAAAAGGTCGTGAGCGCCAAACTGAACTAAGAAGTTTTGATACTATTGAAGCGACCAAAGTGGTTTTGCGTAACACCAAATTATATGTCAATAGAGAAGAAGGTTTTATAGGAACCGGATTGAAAAAAGATGAATACGTTTGTGACTGTTCTGATATTGACGATGTGATTGTCTTTTTGCGCGATGGTAAAATGATGATTACTAAAGTGGATGACAAAAAATTCGTGGGAAAAGATATTATTCATATTGCGGTTTTTGACAAAAACGACAAGCGTACAATTTATAATATGATTTATCGCGATGGTAAAAACGGAGCTTCGTTTATCAAACGATTCAATGTTTCGGGAGTAACTCGTGATAAAGATTATGATTTAACGCAAGGCAAACCGGGTAGTCAAGTTTTGTATTTTTCTGCGAATCCGAATGGAGAAGCCGAAGTAGTGACTATTTTGTTGCGTCAGGTAGGAAGTGTTAAAAAGTTGAAATGGGATATTGACTTTGCCGATATTATGATTAAAGGAAGAAGTTCCAAAGGAAATACCGTTGCTAAATACCCGATTAAGCGTATTGAACTGAAAGAAAAAGGAATTTCAACACTTCGTCCACGAAAAATTTGGTTCGACGATACCGTGCAGCGTTTGAATGTAGATGGTAGAGGTGAGTTGTTAGGCGAATTTAAACCTAACGATCGTTTGTTAGTCATTTCACAAACAGGGAAATTGAAAACGATTATTCCAGAGTTAACAACGCATTTTGATGAAGATATGATTGTTCTGGAAAAATGGAAACCTAACAAACCTATTTCTGCGATTTATTATGATGGTGAAAAAGAACGTTATTATGTCAAACGATTTTTAATTGAAAATGAGAACAAAGAAGAGCTCTTTATTTCAGAACACGAGAAGTCGCAATTAGAAATTGTTTCCACTGATTGGCGTCCGGTAGCCGAAGTGATTTTTGCCAAAGTAAAAGGCGTTCAAAAAGAAACCATTACGGTAGATTTAGAGCAATTTATATCAGTTAAAGGAATAAAAGCTTTAGGAAATCAGTTGACAACCGATAAAATCAAACAGATTAACTTACTGGAATCTTTGCCTTTTGAAGAACCAGTTGAACCGGAACCTGAAAAAATGGAAGTTACCAATGAAGAAAACGTTTCGGAAGATATCAAAACCGATTTAGAAGACGACGGTCAAATAACATTGAGTTTAGATTAAATAAAATGAAAAGCCCAAACTAGTTTGGGCTTTTCATTTTATTAAAGATAAATTTACACAGTCTGTTTTTAATAATTTTTTCATAATGTTTTAGTGACTATTTTGTAAGAATAAGGAAATGTTATTTTAATCTGCTGGGCATAGCTTTGCGACTAATTAATTAACTACAAAACCTTATGAAAACAAACACTAAATTAACTTCAATTCTTGCATTTGCAAGTGTAATTGTAGCTTGTAATCAGGATGATAACTCATCTACAGTTACAGAACCTGTTTTACAGCCCGTTTTGGCTAGTCATTCACAAACTCCGGTTTTTTTATCAAAAGGAACGGGTTTTGAAAATCTTGAAATTTATTCTTTATTAAGCTCAGAAGATCAACTAACAGATTCTCCTGAATTTGTTTACGGTTCAATGGCTGATGGTGCCGGATTGTTAAGAAATGATGATGGGACTTTTACTTTGATTAACAATATAGAAGCCGATTACTCAATTGCTAGAATTTCGTTAGATCAAACTTTTAAACCTGTAAAAGGAGAATATATTTTGAATGCTGCAGCTACGGCTAGTACAGCAATGTGTTCAGGAACTTTAATTACACCTCAGGAACATGGTTTTGGTCCGTTATATTTATCTGGTGGAGAATGGGGCGGATCGTCTAAAAATGTTTTCGCAACAGATCCATTCAGAAATGCAGAAGATGCAGAATTAGGAACTGTTTTACCGGCTTTAGGACAGTGGGATACAGAAAATGCAGTGCCTCTTGGTAAAGATGCTTACTCAGATAAAACTGTGATTTTAATTGGTGATGATAAATCGGATAATACAACACCAAAAGGACAATTAGCAATGTATGTTGGTAATAGAGGAGACTTAGCGGGAGGAAAATTATATGGACTAAAAGTAACTACTGCAGGGGTAACTTACGAAATGGATATGCAAGAAGGTCAATCATACAATGTTGAGTTTGTAGAGTATACAGAAAGAACCTATAATGAATTAGAAGATGAGTCAGCTGCATTAGGAATTATGGGGTTCTCAAGAGTTGAAGATATTGATTATAGAAAAGGTTCTGCAGCTAATAACAGAGAATTTTATTTTGCAGTTACGGGGCGTAAAAGCAGTGGTTTAGTAGGTAAAGGAACGGCTTATGGGCGTGTGTACAAAGTGGTTTTAGATGCAAATAATCCATTATCAGGAACAATTACTTGTGTGCTAGATGGAGACAATGCTGCAGGTGTAGCAAAAGAATTTCACAGTCCGGATAACGTATGTGTAACTAAAAATTATGTGTACATACAAGAAGATCCAAATGGTTATTTTGATAATGCAGATAAAACACACTTTGCTCGTTTATACCAATACAATATTCAAACCGGAGCTTTAAAAGTAGTTTTAGAATGTAATCAAAATGCTGCTGAAACGGCAGGTTATGGTTTGGCTTCTAGTTTTTGGGAATTGACAGGAATGATTGATATTTCTGAGCAAGTAGGGATTGAAGGGACATTCTTAATTATGACACAAAATCACGGTTGGACAGATGCTGGATTTACAGATGTTAACGCTAATCCTAACTCTACATCAAACGAAGGAAGTGTTTTACATATAATCAAAGGGTTAGAAAGATAAAATGAAGAAAAATTTAGTTATCTCCTTTTGCAAAAAGGCTATATGTTTATATAGCCTTTTTGCATGTTTGATTAGTTGTTCTGAAAAGAAAGAATTTGATCAAAAAGAAGAAAAAGTAGTTTTAGAACAATTTTATAAACAACAGTTACAAAACTCATTTTCACAGTTAGATTCTATTGCATTAGTCTCCGGATCTACAGCAAAAAAGCAACACTTTTGGAAAGCACGAAAGGCATTTAAAACAATAGAACCGCTTTTAGCTTTTATAGATTATGAGAACTATAATTATTTGAATCAAGCTAATTTGACGAAAATAGATGAAGAAGATGCTACATCTATAAAAATTAAAAATCCTGTAGGCTTTCAGGTTATAGAAGAACTATTGTATGATGATGCATCAGAAGCAAAAGATTTAAAAGAACAAGTTCATAAAACAAGTCAAAGATTGAAATTCATTCATAAGAATCATTCGTTTCGATTTTTGAAAAACCATCAGGTGCTATGGATAATACGAGATGGATTTTTAAGAACTTCACTATTAGGAATTACCGGATTTGATGTGCCGGAAACCTCTAAGACATTAGAGGAAGTAAGTTGGGTTTACGATGGAATTTCAGAGATCATTACAATTTATAAAAACCAGTTTCAACATGAGGAACTGTTTGATAAATGGCAAAAAGAGATTAAAAAAACGCAAAAACAGTTGGCTAATTCTACTTTTGAAACGTTTAATTATTATCAATATTACAAGCAAGAAGTTCACCCTAAACTTAGTTTGTGGCAAGAAACCGTTAAGGATTGGCAAGTACAATTTCCTTTTAAGCAAGCAATAGCTTATAATGCTGATAATTTATTTACTAATGAAACTTTTAATGTTGGCTATTTTATGGATAAGCCTAATTTTCAGTTGGAGAATAATGAGGTTGAACTGGGGAAAAAATTATTTGAAGACACTAGTTTGTCAGAAAGTGGAAAGTTGAGTTGCGCAACGTGTCACCACAAAGAATTGCATTTTACAGATGGTTTAGCTCAATCTAAAGGAACCACTAGAAACTCACCAACATTATTTTATGCAGCTTTACAAAAAGGTTTTTTCCATGATAAACGTACGGGGAGTTTAGAAGGACAAATTATTGATGTTGTGGAAAATCCTAATGAGTTTCATACGAGCTTAAACACTATAGAATTAAAAGTTAAAGAGCAAAAGGAATATCAACAGGTATTCCGGAAAATATTTGGGAAAGAAGTTACGAATGTATTAATTCGTGAGGCTATTGCTTCTTATATTGCCTCTTTGAGTCCGTTTAATTCTAAGTTTGATCAAAGTATGCAAAGTGATGCAGTGGTGTTGACTGAACAGGAGATTAACGGATTTAATGTTTTTATGGGAAAAGCAAAATGTGCAACCTGTCATTTTGCTCCACTTTTTAATGGTACTGTTCCTGTGGCTTATAAAGAATCGGAATTGGAATTATTAGGTGTTCCTATGACAAAAGATACCTTAAATCCGGTTTTAGATGATGATTTAGGACGATATAATTTGTTTAAAACAGAACAACGCAAGTACTTTTTTAAAACACCAACGGTACGGAATAGTGCCGGAACAGCTCCGTATATGCACAATGGTGTGTATACAACTTTAGAAGAGGTGGTTGATTTTTATAATAAGGGAGGCGGACAAGGTTTAGGGTTTGATCTGGAATTTCAAACGCTGCCTTTTGACCAGTTGGAGTTAACAAATGAAGAGCAAAAGAATTTGGTGTTATTTTTGCAAACTTTGACTGATAATTTGAATTGATTTGGTATTCAGTTATATAACTTTTTACAATACTAAAAAGATTAAAGATAAATTTACAATAATGAATAATCTTAACATTTTCTTATTGATATTGTAAGGATAATTAAAGCTAATACTTGAAAATCTATACTACCTTGCCCTAAGGAATGTTCCACTTATTATAGGAAACAAATAAGAGGTATTGAACCGAAAATTGTTGTTGTTATTTTTCGAAACCCATGAGTGTAAAAACTTGTGGGTTTATTTTTTGATGCAAAAAGTTATATTTAGCCGTGGTTGTAGCAAAGTACCGCGTACTGCGAAAAACGCGATGACTAGTGAATAGAAAATAAAAAAGTCGGCTCCTAAAAAAAAACCGACTTTACAATATATTGTGAAAAGTGACTATTTTATTTTTACTGCTTTTCCGCGTTGTTTTTTGGAATCGCCCACAAAAGCATATTCAAAAGTGTAACCATCGGAATGAGTACTTAAAATTTTCATGTGAATAGCTTTGGTTTCAGCTCTGTTTTTGGGGTGAAGTTTTTGGAGAACAAATTCACAATCGTTAATCCAGCGAACAGAAGAAGTATCGGTTTTTCCACGAAAGGTTTCAATCTGTAGCGAATCGTTGCGTTCAAAAACAGAACGTTCTGTCTTTCCGTCAATTTCTTCAGAAAATTCGAAAGTACCGGTTTTAAAATCCGTGCAATTGCGTTCTTGATTATAACAAGAGGCTAGAAGTAAAGGAATAAATAGAATTAGTTTTTTCATTTTAAGAAAACATGTAATCTTTATTGTAGCTTTTTTAGTTCATCATCAGTAAAATGCTTTATACTTTTTTCCTGAGAAAACTTGTTGGAATTGTAATCTTTTGATTGGTTTTTAGGAATGGATAAACTATTCCATTCTGTTTCTTTCAGTAATTTAGCATAGAAGACAATTTGTCCCACGTGATAAGGATAATGGGCTAATTGCCTATTAATAGCATCTACAACGGTATGACCTTGATTGCGGATGTATACAATTTGGGTTAAATCTTCAGGTTGTAGACTTTGAAGTGTATTTAAAAAAACATCCCAGCCTTTATTCCAAAAGGATATTAATTCTTCTTTTGAATTGAAATCATTTTCAAATTCAGCATCGCGATCTCGCCATTCTTTTTCGCCGTCTGTAACTAAGAAATCAGTCCATCGGGAAAGCATATTTCCTGTCAAATGTTTTACAATGACAGCAATGGAGTTTGTATTCTCATTATAAGCTACAAACAACTGATCTTCATGAATTTGATCCATAGCTTTTTCAGCTAATGTTTTGTAATAAAGCATTTGCTTGTAAGCGCTTTCCAAATAGTTATGATTGATCTCCATCGAATAAGCTTTTAACAAGAGTATTAATTCCTTTGAAAATTAAATACATGGCAAAACCACAAATCACAATACCTAAACCTAAAACATAAGGATATAGCGGATGTTTTTGATTTTTAAAAGCACTATTGATCACCACTGGTCCTATGAAAAGCAAAGGCAGGGTAAAGGCTAATATTTTAATACCTTTGTAAAGTAATTTTCGGTTGGTTCTTGTTGCCATTAAAATGTTAAATTAAAACCAACACCATTTTGATTGGTAATCAATTTAACATCAAAGTTATACCCCAATGTTTTTTCCTTTTTAGGTAATGAAGCATTGTATAAATCAACACTTTCTTGTACTCGTTTTTTGTTGCCTGATAAAATAGGAATAGAAATCCCGGCAACTACCACACCTGCAACTGTTAAAACTTTTGGATAACTTCTGTTGTCTGTAGTAAGCCCCATCACTGCATCGGCAACACATAATCCGATACCTGAAGCTAATAAAATACCACCAATAGATTGACGTGTTTTAGCTTTGTTATATAATGATAAGGCTTCTGAATTTGCAGACAAAACATTTTTAATTTGATGTTTGTAAACCAAAGTATCATTTACAAAAAATTTGTTATCTTCATATTTAATTTCCTGAGCGAAAGCTAATCCTGTAAATAAAAAGCAAAGAGCAAATAAGACAGTTTTCATATTGTTGTGGATTTTTAAGTTATTTATAGATTAAAATTTTGAATGGCATTGCGAACGTTTCCGTATTTTTCTAATAATTCCTGAGCTTTTTCATAAGGAACTCCAAGTTCTTCAACTAACATTTTAGCCCCTCGGTCAACTAATTTATTGTTACTCAGTTGCATATCAACCATTTTGTTTCCTTTCACTCTTCCCAATTGTATCATGGTTGTGGTGGAAATCATGTTTAAGACCAATTTTTGAGCAGTTCCTGCTTTCATTCGGCTGCTTCCGGTTACAAATTCCGGTCCGACAACTACTTCAATAGGATATTGAGCAACTTGCGCCAATGAACTTCCGGCATTACAAGTAATACATCCTGTGGTAATATTGTTCGCATTACATTTTTCTAAACCGCCTATAACATAAGGTGTTGTTCCTGAAGCTGCAATTCCAATAACCACATCATTTTCAGTGATTTTGCAGGCTTGTAAATCTTCCCAAGCTTGTTCGGCATCATCTTCGGCAAACTCAACTGCACGTCTTATGGCAGTATCACCACCGGCAATTAAACCGATAACCCAGTCAAATGGTACACCAAATGTAGGTGGACATTCTGAAGCATCAACAATCCCTAACCGACCAGAAGTTCCCGCACCGATATAAAACAAACGACCTCCTTTTTTCATTTTTTCTACCACAACTGCCACTAATCTCTCAATTTGCGGAATGGCTTTTTCAACAGCTAACGGAACGGTTTTGTCTTCATTGTTAATATTATGCAACAAATCAGAAACCGACATTTGTTCTAAATGATTGTATTTTGAGGCTTGCTCTGTAGTTTTGGTAAAATTCATAGGTTATACAAAGTTGTATTGTTCCAAAGTTACAAAGAATTTTTACATAAAATACGCCAAAATGATCCCTAAGATAATTACACTCAATTTTGCCAAATTAAACTTGTGTCCTTCACTACTTTCAAAAATAATAGTAGAAGAGATATGAAATAGAATCCCAATTACAATTCCTGAAATTTCAGTGTAGTAATGGGTTAAAAAGTCTAAGTTTTCGGCTAAAAAGGTTCCTGTAGGCGTCATAAATGCAAAAACAAGCATAAAGAAAAATACTGTTTTGGGTTGTAAATGAGCATTCACAAAAAAAGAGGTTAAGATAATAGCAATAGGGAAGTGGTGTATTGCAATTCCATAAGCTAAATGATTATCTGAACTAATAGGCATTCCTTCTAGTAATGCATGAATACATAAACTAAAAAAAAGCAGCCAAGGCATTTTGTGTAAGTTATCGTGCGTGTGAACGTGTCCGTGTTCGGCGCCTTTTGAAAAGTATTCTAAAATGATTTGGAACACAATACCAATCATAATGTAAATCCCTACAGCACTGTGATGGTGGTGATGGTGTCCTTCACTATGATGTAAATCGGCTTCATATACTTCAGGAAGTAAATGCATTACCGTTAATGAAAGTAAAAACGATCCGCTAAAGGCTAATAACAGCTTTAAATTTCTTTTGTCTTTAGGTTTTAAGAATAAGGCAACCGCATAACCTAAAAGAACCGAGAAAAGTGGAAATATATATATAGAGTAAGGCATATAGTTTTATTGGAAAATCATAATTAAACGTTCTGATTGAGTTTTGTAGAATTTTTGCAATTTGTAGTTGCCAAAAATATCCAGTAGATAAATTCCGGCTTCTTCCATCATTTTTTCAAAATCTTCTAAACGCAAAGCTTGTACTTTTTCAAAGTAGCGATGCTGTTCGCCATCGGCAAAAAAATCAATTTCTTTAATAATGTGGTTGTTTTCAACATAGCGTTTGATGTGAAATTCAATACCATCAACCGTTTTTGTTTCTTGCGGAACTAAATTTTCAATCACATAATCAGCATTCATAAAATCAATACAGGCAAATCCGGTTTCGTTCAAACTGGAATGAATGGCTTTCAATGTTTTTAAATTGTCTGCATCATCTTCAAAATAACCAAAACTGGTAAATAAATTGAAAATAGCATCATATTTTTCTTCACACTGCACACGCATATCGTGTACTTTGAAATGAAGTTTGCTATTCGCAAATTCTGATGCCGCTGCAATACTGTTTTCTGACAAGTCAATTCCGGTGACATCATAACCTAAAGAATTCAAATAAATGGAATGACGACCTTTACCGCAAGCCAGATCTAATATTCTAGCTTCTTCAGGTAAATTTAAATATTGCGTCAAATTATCCATGAAGTGCTGTGCATCAGTATCGTCACGGTCTTTATATAAAATATGGTAATAAGGCGTGTCAAACCATGAAGCATACCATTTTGATTGTGGATTGTTTGGAGTAGACTGCTCAGGTGATATTTTAGACATTAATTCGTTATCAAAAGGGTTAAACATGCAAATTTAATGTATTTTTGCAAATCTATAAGCATTGAAAGAATCGAATGGAAAACTTTAGTATGATTGCCAAAACTTTTTTTGGCTTTGAAGAAATTTTAGCAAAGGAATTACAACAATTAGGAGCCCAAAAAGTGGAACAAGGAACCCGAATGGTGAGTTTTGTGGGTGATAAAGGGTTTATGTACAAAGCAAATTTAGCTTTGCGAACTGCTTTAAAAATTCTAAAGCCGATAAAAAAGTTCAAAGCATTCAATGAAAAAAGTTTGTACGAAGGCATAAAAAGTATGGATTGGTCCAATTATTTGAACGAAAATCAAACTTTTGTAGTGGAAACTACGTTGCATTCGGAGCTATTCACTCACAGTCAGTTTGTGGCGTTAAAAACGAAAGATGCTATTGTAGACCAATTTAGAGAACTGAACGGCAAACGTCCTAGTATAGATAAAGAATTTCCGGATTTACGCATTCATGTTCATATTGATCGCGATTTGTGTACGGTTTCTATTGATACTTCAGGAGCATCATTGCACCACAGAGGGTATAGAACAGCAACTAATATTGCACCTATCAACGAAGTTTTAGCTGCGGGAATGTTGTTGCTTTCGGGTTGGGAAGGAAATTCTCATTTTTTAGACCCTATGTGTGGAAGTGGAACTATTTTGGCCGAAGCCGCTATGATTGCGTGTAATATTCCGGCGAATATCAACAGAAAAGAATTTGCCTTTGAACGTTGGAAAGATTGGGACAGCGAATTGTTTGATAAAATCTTAGAATCGTTGTTGAAAAAAACCAAAGAGTTTCATTACACCATAACCGGTTATGATAAAGCACCAAGTGCTGTAAATAAAGCGAAAGATAACATTAGAAATGCAAATTTAGAAGAATACATAAGCATTCGTCATGATAATTTCTTTGAAACCAAAAAAATGACTGAAGGACCGTTACACATGGTATTCAATCCGCCGTATGGAGAGCGTTTAGATATTGAAATGGAGCGTTTTTACAGAGAAATTGGTGATACATTAAAACATGGTTATCCTAACACTAATGCTTGGTTTATTACCGCTAATTTAGAAGCCTTGAAATTTGTGGGTTTAAAACCTTCAAGAAAAATAAAACTTTTCAATGGAAAACTTGAAGCGAGATTGGTAAAATACGAAATGTACGAAGGAAGCAAGAGAGCAAAATTCAACGACTTTTCAAATTAACCAACGATTAATTTTTAAATCAAAAAATGATGAGTAAAAAAACGAAAGCCTTTTTATACAATTTAGCCGGATTTATTGCCTTTTATTTACCAACATTACTAATTGGTACAAAAGTTTTTAAACTAGAAGGTTTTGCTCCAAAAATTATAGCTTTTGTAGTTTCTATAGTTTTAGCACCTAAGTTTCAATATATGAAAACAGCGGAAGGAGATAAAATTTTTATGAAATGGTTATTCATTAAAGGAGTAAAAGAAATAGAGTAAATTATAATCTATTTTTAATTTCCTGAATAAGTTCTTCGGTTGTGAACTGAGTGGTAATTAAACTACAGTTTTTATTGCCATAAGGTTCATATCTACTAGGATCAGTAACGTGAAATAAGCCAATAGTTGTAGTTCCGCTTGCTGTGGATAAGTGCATCATTCCACTGTCAGCACCGATAAAAATAGCTGTATTTGCCATAAAAGCTGTAATTTCTCTAATATCTTTGCTGTAATAAGTCGGCGCTTTGCGTTGAATTTGAGAAACATCTTCAACCGGAAGAATTTCAACAATATTGTAGTCTGTAAATTTGGCTATCATAGCTGAATATAAAGTATTCCACCATTCTTCAGAATAGCATTTATCGCCCGTTGCAAAAGTAAAAATTGCAATTGTAGGTTTGCTTTGATTAGGAATAATTCCGTTAAGTTTATTTCTTCCTTTTTGTAATTCTTCCGGTGAAAGTTGTAAAGACAAAACAGGAATACTTTCGTGAGCTATTGTTCTTCCTGATTTTTCTAAATAAGCCCAAAAGTTGTAAACCGGAAATTTTGAAAAATGTTCGTAATCTGAAAGGTTTTGATATGAATTGTTTTCAATTTGCCCGTAAAATTTATAGGTTGCTCTTGCTGCTTTAGTAGCTAAACGCCCGGAAGAAGAACCTTTATTGGTGTTGATAACTAAGTCATATTTCTTGAAACGGATTTTAAACCACGTTCTGAAATATTGAAATAACTGTTTGAAGTGTTTTTTGGGTAAACATAAAATTTCGTCTACTTGCGGATAGGTTTCAAAAACAACATTTGCAACTGTTCCTTTTACAAATAAATCGATTTTTACATCCGGGAACTGATTGGAAATTTCTTGAATTAAGGGTGTAATCAATAAAGTGTTTCCTAATCTATGGTTTGGGCGTACAACCAAAACTCTTTTAGGAGTAAATCCTTCTTTTAAAAAGATATTTTCGCCTAAATCTTGCGTTAAACCTTTGGTTAATTTTCTTCTGTAAACATTAATTCTGGCTAAAACACTCATAAAAAAGGGGTTGGTGCTGCCAAATTTACAATTTTTTTAAAATAGAAAAATGAAAAAGCAAATTCTTAACTTTAAGGAAACAATAGAGGCTTTATAATTCCTCTTTTAATCATTGTTTCTTTTTGTAGACCGGTATAAAATAGCTTAGAGTATAGTTGAATCCGGCACCAAATTTACCTTCATAGGTTCTGTTATATCCCGGAATAAAAAGGTTGTCAAAGTTATCCGGTTTTTTATTAGAGATTAAATAATTCAAACGAACAGAGAAACCAAGAAAAATATTGTTGAATAATTTTGCTTTAACACCGCCTATAATTTCAATCCAACTGGCACTTAATCCATCAAATTTTCGGTTAGGAGATAGAGTGTTTTCTCCATAATAATTAGTTGGATCGTAAATAGTATAGGTATTTAAATTTTGAGAAAAAGAACTGATTCCAACACGCATTCCGGTGTAGATCATATTTTCCATATCTAACCAGTTCTCATAAGCATTGTAGTCGAAACCAATCTTTAAATAGGATCCGTTAGTTGTAAAATTGAAACGATCGTCATCAGTGATTTTTTCTTCGTTACCAATTTCAGCTGCAGCATAGAATTTTTGGGTTAAACGATAGTCACCAACGAGTTCTAAACCTTTATAATTACTATCGTAGAACGATTTTGATAAACGATGTAAATCAATACCTAAGCGCAAACCATAACGCTGCGGATAAGTTTTGATAGAATCTTGTTCTTGCGCATAGAATTGGGTTACCAATAGCAATGCAATAAAACTAAAAATATATTTTAACGTGTACTTCATCTTCATTGGTTATGCTAGGTTGTTCAATAGAGTAATTATTAATCCAATTGTTGGAATTTAAGGTAACCGTATTTAACGTAAAATTAGTTTTGTAGCCACAAGCTCTTGAAATATAAATATCTTCACGAGAGTATTCAAAAGTGATTTCGTCAACAATTTGACTTGTGTCTCCATAGTTAAACTTAAATTCAAATTGAGAAATATCCTCAAAAGTTTTTAATGGAATCTTAATTGTATTGTCATTCGTTAAATAACGTGCTTCATTATCACTACTTAGATTACTATTGAAAACAACACCTTTTCCAGTTCCTAATTCTTCAACTCTTAAATTAGTTACATTTTTTAATACCGTATTATCGGTAGCGTCATAAAATTCAATAACTAATTGAGGTGTAGTTACAGTTCCATCGGCACAAAGGTCATCTTTTTCACAATTCCAAAAGGAAATAGCAAAAACGAGTAGTAAGCAAGTGACAATATATTTTTTCATAAAATTTTTTTTAATCTCTTTTTTCCAAAAGTACAACATTTTCTACATGGTGCGTTTGCGGAAACATATCTACAGGTCTCACACGGATAACTTTATATTTTTCATCCATCAAAGCTAAATCTCTAGCCTGAGTAGCGCTGTTACAACTTACGTAAACTACGCGTTTTGGAGCAATTTTCAAAATTTGTTCTACCACATCTTTATGCATTCCATCACGCGGTGGATCAGTGATAATTACATCAGGTTGTCCGTGTGTAGCAATGAATTCGTCATTAAATACATTTTTCATGTCGCCCACAAAGAACTCACAATTTGTAATAGCATTACGAGTAGCATTGGCTTTTGCATCTTCGATAGCTTCAGGAACTGCTTCAACACCAATTACTTTTTTGGCTTTTTTGGAAACAAATTGCGCAATAGTTCCGGTTCCAGTATATAAATCGTAAACCAATTCTTCTCCGGTTAATCCGGCAAATTCGCGAGTAACTTTATACAATTCATACGCTTGATCTGAATTGGTTTGGTAGAAAGATTTAGCATTAATACTAAAATGTAAACCTTCCATTTCTTCTAAAATGTAGTCGCGACCTTTGTATAATTTAATGTCTTGGTCATACAATGTATCATTCGCTTTGCTGTTAATCACATAAAGCAACGAAGTGATTTCCGGAAAACGTTCGGCAACGAAATTTAACAACAATTCGCGATTTTCTTTGTCTTCATGATAAAACTGTACCAATACCATGATTTCTCCGGTAGAAGCCGTTCTGATCATCAAAGTACGCAAGAAACCTTCCTGATGACGAGCATCAAAGAAAGTCAATCCTTTTTCGGTTGCAAATTTTTTAATTTCATTTCGGATAGCATTAGAAGGATCTTGTTGTAAATGACATTTTTCAATGTCTAAAATTTTATCCCACATTCTGGGAATATGAAAACCAAGAGCATTTTTAGATTCAAATTCGACACCACTTCTAATTTCTTCATCGGTCATCCAACGAGCATTAGAAAAGCCAAACTCCATTTTATTACGGTAAAAGAACTGTTTTTCAGAACCTAAAATTGCTTCAAATTCAGGCAATTCAATTTTCCCGATGCGTTTTAGATTATTAGCAACTTCTTGATTTTTATAGAATAATTGACGGTCATACGACATATTTTGCCATTTACACCCACCACAAGCACCAAAGTGTTTACAAACGGGTTCCACTCGATAAGAAGATAGTTGATGCTGATTGGTAGCTTTACCTTCGTAATATGCTTTCCGTTTTTTAGTCGTTTGAATATCTACTACATCACCCGGTACAACATTTGGAACAAAAATAACTTTACCATCAGGTGCTTTAGCTACGCAAACTCCTTTTGCGCCAGCGTCTAAAATTTCTATGTTTTCAAAAACAATTCGTTCAGTGCGTCTTTTTCCCATAGCGCAAAAATAAAGTATTGCTTTTGATATTTTGTTTTTTAGCTTAAAAAAAGTAATTGTAACTATAAGATTGCTCTCAACTCAATTGGTTTTTTTGTATTTTTGCTAACAACAAGGATGATTTCTCTCCGAATTAAGAAGGAATTGCGATTTATTTAATTCAAAATTAAAAAAATGTCAGTTTTAGAAAAAATCAGTTCAACAGAAGCTATTGCTTTAGAAAATCAGTATGGAGCTCATAACTACCATCCGTTACCCGTTGTGTTGAGCAAAGGAAAAGGTGTTTTTGTATGGGATGTAGAAGGAAAAAAGTATTATGATTTTCTATCAGCATATTCTGCGGTTAACCAAGGGCATTGTCATCCTGATATTATTGAGGCTTTAACCACGCAAGCACAAACATTAACCTTAACTTCCAGAGCATTTTATAACGATAAGTTAGGGGTTTACGAAAAATTTGTGAGCGAATATTTTGGTTTTGATAAGGTTTTACCAATGAATACAGGTGCTGAAGCCGTTGAAACAGCCATCAAAATTTGTAGAAAATGGGCTTACGAGAAAAAAGGAATTGCCGAAAATGAAGCTCAAATCATTGTTTGTGAAAATAACTTTCACGGTAGAACAACCACTATTATTTCTTTTTCAAATGATGAAAATGCGAGAAAGAATTTCGGTCCGTATACTGCAGGGTTTGTCAAAATACCTTATGATAATATTGAAGCTTTGGAACAAGCAATTGCTTCATCGTCAAATATTGCCGGTTTCTTGGTAGAACCTATTCAAGGTGAAGCCGGAGTTTACGTTCCTACTGAAGGCTATTTGGCAAGAGCAAAAGAGTTGTGTGAAAAGCACAATATTTTATTTATCGCAGACGAAGTACAAACAGGAATTGCTCGTACCGGAAAATTATTAGCAGTACAACATGAAAATGTACAACCCGATGTTTTAATCCTGGGAAAAGCTATTTCCGGTGGTGTTTATCCAGTTTCAGCAGTGTTGGCAAATGATGAAATTATGAATGTGATTCATCCGGGACAACACGGTTCAACTTTTGGAGGAAATCCGTTGGCTGCGGCTGTAGCAATTGCGGCTTTAGAAGTGGTGGAGAATGAGAAATTAGCCGAAAATGCAGAAAGTCTGGGTAAAATTTTCAGAGAGCAATTAGACGTTTATATTCAAAATAGTTCTATTGCAACTTTAGTTCGTGGAAAAGGATTGTTAAACGCCGTTGTGATTAACGACACGGAAGAAAGCGATACCGCTTGGAATATTTGCATGAAATTGGCTGAAAATGGATTGTTAGCTAAACCAACTCATGGTAATATTATTCGTTTTGCGCCGCCTTTGGTCATGACCGAAGAACAATTATTAGATTGTGTTTCTATAATTACAAAGACTCTTCAAGAATTTGAAAAATAAAAAAACAATAACGTTTTTATAGATATTTATCATTAAAACCCTTGCTTTCAAAAAGTAAGGGTTTTATTTTTTTAAAAATTGAATATTGAATTGTTGAGATAGTAATTTTAACGGTATGTATTTTAGAACATTCATCACTTTTATTTTCCAAATTGAAATACACAATAAGTATTTTTAAAATTAATAGAATATCATAATTATTATATGTGAGATTATTATTTTCCTTAGAAAATAAGGAGAAGTATAGGAACAAAAAATGTTTAGTTAGTTTAATTATTAAATTTCACAATTTTTTTTCAAAGTAATATTTTATGATTTTAAAAAATATTTATGTTAAAATAGTTACAATTTTATGTTTTGAAAGAAAAAGAGGTTAATTTGGTTGACTAATTAATAAATCTTATATTTTATGAAAATTTTTTTTGTTTCATTAGCCTTAACTGTTTTTTTAATTTCATGTTCTAATGAAGATTCGGGTTTAGCTACACCAGAGAATAAATTATTAAACAAAACGAGTGAAATTTCTAACACTACAAATGAGACCGCTAGATTATTTGGAGGTGGATCCATTAGTTTCGGAATAGGAAGGACATCTAGAAATTGTGGTGGATTAGGAATTTGTAGAATAAATAAAGTTAGCGTAATAATTGAAGATTATACAATAACATGGACAAATCAAAATAGAACTGTTAATTGTAATTATCAAAAGATTGACGATAATAATTTTTACTTATTAATTGATAGATCAATCGTAGATGAGTTAAGAGAAATCGAAAGAGGTGATAATTTCATATTTGAAGAGAGTTTTACTTTTGATGATGTAACTACTAGTACAATAGAAGTTACGAGGGGGTTCAATGTAGCTGCTGGTAGTTATCCAATTGCTTTTGATGAAGAAAATGATATCTATAAAATCCTTCTTACTAATTCTCGTTAATTAGTGTTTTACTATAAATTAAGAAAAGATTTAGGATAATCTTTTCTTAATTTTGTTTAAAAAATAGTATTATGGTTATACATAAAAACAAATTTTTTATTTTTTGCATTCTATTTATCTTTCAGCTAACGATTGCTCAAAAGAATAAAGCACTATTTGAATTTCAGAATACTGAAAGTGTAGATAATTTTTTAAAGAAAATGAAGTACAAAGTAAACTATGAAGATGTATATATTTTTAGAAGTTTTGATGGTTTTTTTGAATATAACAAAAATGGTTATCTGAAAGGTCCTATTATTTATGTATTTAATTCGGAAGGATTTTTTCTCGAAGATATAACTCCTTTAGAGGTTGAAGAAAAATTGTCTAATTTTAAAAGAATTGAAAAAAGAGCAAAAAAAGGAGCAGTTACTATAGAAGAATGGTTCTCTAAAATAGAGAATTTTAAAGATCATCAAATTACTGAAAGAAGTAGTGATTTTGATTATTACTTTGTTTTAAATTGGGCTATTTTTTTCAATAAGCCCGATAGTATAAATGAACTTTTTAAATGGTATGATGTCCTAAGAAGACAAAAAGAGCAAGGGCAAAATATACAAATTATTCTTTTAAATATGGACTTACAAGACTCGTGGAATCTATCTCCGGAGAAGAAATCCAGTATACTTAGTCAAGTGAATAGATGAAAAATTATTTTATTATAATAGCTTTATACTTATTAAGTACTTCTGTATTTGCACAGAAAAGTGAAAATCAAATTGAAAACGACACAAATTTTAATTCGCAGAAAAAAATACAGATTTCAAACGTTACAATAGAAACGTTTAAACAGTTGGTCAATAAATCTGATAAAAAAAATAAAATAATATACTTTATAAGTAATAACTGTTCTTCATCAGTAGAATTTACTCCTCTTTTATATGAAATATATAACAATCAGAAGACTAAAGATTTTGAATTATTTGTGATATCAACGAAAGGAAAAAATCATTTTGATAAACTTTATAATTATCTCTTCTACAATGGTTATTATTTCCCTGTTTTTCTTATTTCAAAAAGTAATTCAAAAGAAGTTTTGAAAGAATTATGTTCAAGCTGTCAACAAAAATTTATGGGATATGGAAATTTTTTTGCTTTGAATGAGTTTAATGAGTTAATAATTCAAACAGATTTTAATTTTACTATGGAAGAGAAGTTAGAACAGATTAAAAAAATCATTGGAATAGAATAAATATTAAATGATAGTACATTGTTAATCAAATAATACAAGCAACCATTTTTGATCCTAACTGTTTTTTGAAATTTTTTACTTCAACGTATATTGTCTCTTAGCTATATAGTCCTTTATCAAAATATTCCTCTCTTTTATTATCACCGTTGCGTTTTTTGTTAAAACAAGCATTGGACTGTATTTTCTTGCCAGCATATATTTTTTTCAAGTCTAGGATATATTTAAAAACATATTCATACTATAATAATATAGTTTTTATCTAGCTTTACTGTATATAAAATACGTTTTTCATAAATGATATATTAAATAAAAGTTAATAAGATGTTTTTAACACAGAAAGATGTAACAAATATGATAAAAGTACGTCTATTCTGTATCATCAATCTTTAATCATTTAAATTTTATATCATGAAAAAAACGATCAGTTATCTAGGTTTAGCTTTTGTATTATGTACAACAGCAGTTGAGGCTTCTAATGTTAATCTTTTACATTCTAAAACTTATGAAATGTATTATGATGCAAATCCGTTATGTGCAGCAATAAGTAAAGGAGATTTAAAAGCAGTTAGTATAATGATTGATTATGGTGCAGATATTAATGAGACATCGTCCAGAGGAATGACACCTTTAATGTATGCAGCCATTTACAACAATACAGAGATTATTAAATTGTTAGTTGAAAAAGGGGCAAGACTAGGAATAAAAGACAATAGAGGTTTTACAGCTCTAGATCACGCAAAGGCAAGCGAGTCAATGGAGGCAATAGAATTGTTATCAAATGCTATGGCTAAGAAATAAATATTAATTTTGTTAAGGTAAAAAGGCAACTCTCAAGAGTTGCCTTTTTTATGTTATTTGAAATAAGAAAAACTTTCGTTGTTCTCTATTTTTAGTAAACTTTTGTAAATCAATTGAATCACATGTTCTACATCTTCACGGTGAACCATTTCCACTGTTGTATGCATATAACGCAAAGGAAGCGAAATCAAAGCAGAAGCGACTCCACCATTACTATACGCAAAAGCATCCGTATCTGTTCCGGTTACTCTTGAAGACGCATGACGCTGAAACGGAATTTCATTTTCAACTGCTGTATCAACAATCATTTCTCGTAAAATATTTTGAGTTGCCGGTGCGTAAGCAATAACCGGTCCACGTCCCATTTTTAAGTCGCCTTCAATTTTTTTATCAATCATTGGAGTAGTGGTATCGTGACAAACATCAGTAACAATAGCAACATTAGGTTTAATAGTTTGCGTAATCATTTCGGCTCCGCGTAATCCAATTTCCTCCTGTACTGAATTCACTACATATAAACCAAAAGGAAGTTGCTTTTTGTTTTCGTGTAACAATCGAGCTACTTCAGCAATCATAAAACCTCCCATACGATTATCAATAGCGCGACAAACAAATTTGTTACCGTTTAAAACTTCAAATTCGTCAGGATAAGTAATAACACATCCTACGTGAATACCAAGTTCTTCAACTTCTTTTTTAGTTTCACAACCACAATCAATAAAAATGTTACTTATTTTGGCACTTTCTTCTTTATCTCTATTACGAGTGTGTATAGCGGGCCAACCAAATACACCTCTAACAATTCCCTTTTTAGTATGGATGTTTACACGTTTAGATGGAGCAATCATATGATCGCTACCTCCATTTCGTATAACATAAATCAAACCGTCTTCTGTAATATAATTGACATACCACGAAATTTCGTCAGCATGCCCTTCAATAACTACTTTATAAGGGGCGTCTGGATTAATAACCCCTACTGCCGATCCATAGGTATCGGTAATGAAAGTATCAACATAAGGTTTTAAATAATCCATCCATATTTTTTGTCCGTTGGCTTCATAACCCGTTGGCGAAGCATTGTTTAAATATTTAGCTAAAAATTCTAGTGATTTTTCATTCAATATGGAACCTGTACTCATAATTTTAAATTTTTGCTAAATTATGAAATAGATTTCGTAGACTAATAATTATTTGTTTATTTTTGATTTGATATTATTAAGGTATGAAAGCGGTTTTATTATTTTCTTTATTATGTTTCTGCAGTGTTACTCAAGCGCAAGAAATTGATACACTAAAAATAACGCGTCAAGATTCGGCTATTGTTTACGCTATAGAATTAGATGAAGTGATAGTGTCCAAAGAAGAAACTGCTCTTGAGGCCGAACGTAAAAAACTACTAATATTAAAGAGAAGAGTTTTTAAAACCTATCCTTATGCAAAAATGACTTCTGAAAAGTTGGTTCAACTCAATGCTACTATGGCAAAGCTAAAAACTAATAAAGAGAAAAAGAAGTATTTTAAAATAGTAGAGAAATATCTTCAACAAGAATTTGAACCACGTTTAAAAAAATTATCTCGCAAGGACGGTCAAATTCTGGTAAAATTAATCTATCGTCAAACTGGCGAAACTACTTTCGACTTAATTAAAAATTACAAAAGTGGTTGGAAAGCCTTTTGGTCAAGTAGTACAGCTAAACTTTTTGACATTAATTTAAAAGAAGATTACCAACCTTTTGATGAAGTAGAGGATTTTCATATTGAAAGTATTTTAGTAACTGCGTTCCGTCAAGGACAATTGGTAAAGCAAGATCCGGCCATCCCTATTGATTTAAAAGAATTAGCAGCTTCTTGGCGAGCTAAAATTGAGAAGGCTAGAGCACAAAAACAAGCGTTAGAGACTAAAATTCAAGATTAATTTCTTT